>CAYUJA010000158.1:0-4494 GCA_964444875.1 uncultured Acidimicrobiaceae bacterium
AGACGCTCCTGGGGGAGGTTCCCCACGAGTTGCATGAACCCCGAACCCTCCGTCCCCAGACGGTTCGCCACAGGCACCTCGACGTCCGTGAAGAACAGTTCTGCCGTGTCCTGGGCGTGGAGGCCCATCTTGTCGAGGTTGCGTCCTCTCTCGAATCCCTCCATGCCGGCTTCGACGACGAGAAGCGTGAGCCCGCCGTGAGGGTCGTCGGAGGTTCTCGCAACGATGATGACGAGGTCGGCGTTGATTCCACTGCTGATGAACGTCTTGGACCCGTTGACGATGTATGCCTCACCTTCACGCCTGGCGGTCGTGGCGATACCGGCAAGGTCTGACCCTGTCCCTGGCTCCGTCATCGCGATCGCCGTCATCAGGTCGCCGTTCACAAGACCGGGCATCCAGCGCTCACGCTGGTGCGGCGTTGCATAACGTGTGAAGTACGGGACGCACACGTCATTGTGCAAGGTGATGCACATCCCGGACGCCGCTGCGCCCGAGCGCGAGATGACCTCGTCGATGACCGCGTTGAACCGGAAATCGTCTACGCCGCCGCCGCCGTGCTCGACCGGAACAGCCATGCCGAGCAGGCCGGCACGCCCCGCTTTCGTGAACATCTCCCTGTCGACCTTGCCCGCGGCCGACCAATCGTGATGGAAGGGAACGATCTGGGTATCGACGAACCGCTGAACAGAGACTCGAAAGATGTCGTGTTCGGTCGTAAAGACGGTCCGTTTCATCGATGCTGCTCCTGTTGTTCCCGTACCGCGACCCTACAACCCCCCGGGCTGGTGTGCCGGATGAGTCATACGTCCTGCTCCTGTCTCAGACGCCGCGCACGAGCGCGAGATCAACCACCGCCGAGTTTCGCCAGGTCGTCGGCGCTGAAGCAGGCCAGAACGAGTTCGAGGATCTGTTCGGATGTCGCATCGTCGCCCGAGATATCCCCTCCAGTGAACGCCGAACGGGCCATCGCACCGACCAGGTCGTCGTCCATGCCATCGGTTACGCACGAGATGCTCTCCTGGCTGACGCCGCTTGCGGCGAACTCCGCTGTGAACACCGAGCCAAAGTCGATGCATTCCGTCATCACAGCGACCATCGCATCGATGTCGTCATCGCTGAGATCAACATCACTTGGCTCGGTTCCGGACTCGACCGCTTCCACCGAGAGTCCCACCGCCGTGAGGCGATCGCTCCCCATTTCGGACACGATGCGGTTACCGAAACACACGGCGCCCTCCTCCCCGAACGGAGTGTCAAGGCTGGTGTCGTCCAGCATCGATTGTGTGATCGCGTCGGCGAGTACCTGGTCCTCCGCACTCAGCGAGTCACTGCCACCCGAACTGCACGCTGCAGCGACGAGCGCGAACACCACCCCAAGCCACAAAAGTCGTTTACCCATAGCCATCCTTTCCAATGGAGTGAAGCATCCTACAAGACTCGCCCATGGATCTCTACCCGGCGATCAGCACCGGCCGAGGCCCTGCTCACGATCCGGCGTACCGACAGGCATCAGGATGCCTACATACCCCCAGGGGGTATACTCAGTATGTGAACATTCCAGAGGAAGACCGCGCAGACATCATCAAACGCCTCCGACGCGTCGAGGGTCAGGTTCGAGGTCTCCAGAAGATGGTCGAAGAAGGCCGCGACTGCAACGACACATTGACACAGTTCGCTGCAGCCAATCGTGCGTTGTCGCGCTCAGGGTTCAAGTTCCTCTCCTCGACCATGGAACAGTGCAGGCTGAACCCGAACGAGGCCGACGAATCCGGGTACACCCACGAGGCACTCGAGAAGATGTTCCTCAGGCTCGGCTGAGCGTCCCCCGAGAATCGCACACGTCGGTATCTGGCATCCGAAACGCCGATGTCTCGCGTTCGGTGCTATCACATCCCTGTGCCACCTTCGTCATTGAGGGCTGACGAGTGGTCCCCTGTAGTTGAGCAAGCTGTCGTACACCACGGTGACCTTCGCACCGGTCGCCTCCAGGAAACCCGCTGCGATGCCGGCCCGGTAACCACCCTGACAATGCACGAGTACCTCATCTGCTGAGTACGCCTCCGGGTCTGTTGCGATATCGACGAGATGGCCGAGTTTTGCCCCCTCGATCACACCGGCGCGGTGCTCGACGGGGTCACGAACATCGACGACGGTTCCCGTCTTGCCCGAGAGGTCTGCGAACGTGATGACATCCATGGTCAACAGGTCGCCGTCGGTCATGACGTCGAGGGTTTCTGGTTCGATGCGCCCGACGATCGTGTCCCATCCGATACGGAGCAGATGTGTGCGGATCTCCGCGACGTCTGGTTTCGTGCCAACGAGCACGACGGGAGAGTCCCACGGCAGCGTCCATCCCATATAGACCGCATCATCGGTCGACACGGGGAACGACAGCGAGCCGGCCAGGTGCCCCGCGGCGTACTCCAGGAACGGCCTGATGTCGATGATCGACGCATCACCGACCTTGTCGAGCGATGTGATCAGAGGCAGTTCCTCGGCGGGTGGTTGGCCGAGCGGAAGGAGGTTCGACGGTGCCATGTGTTTGTAGTAGACGGGGTACTGCTTGTAGCCCATCACCTGGCCCATGGCGAATGCCTCGAGAGAAGGTGCGAGCAGTGCAGGGTTCCTGAGCTTCTCCAACGCGACCGTGCTGGTTGTATCCGCAACGTCCGAGGCCGAGCAGAACGATCCGCTTCCATGTGTCGGCGCGACGATCGATGGGTCTGGCAAGGTGTCTGCGATCCGGTGTGCCGATTCGTACTGGCTCTTGAGAAGCACATCGGTATGGTCGGGGCCGAGCAGGTCGGACCTGCCCACAGCACCAACGAGCATCGAACCACCAGAGAAGATGGCAACAGGGCCATCAGGTGATTCGAGCACATAGGACGTGTGGTTGTGGGTGTGCCCCGGCGTGTGCATCGCCCGCATGACCCATCCTCCCACGCCGATAGCTTCACCATCAGCCAGGGGAACGTGTTCGTACGTCGCCCCGGTGTTGGCAGGCAACACGTACGTCGCCCCGTACTCCTCGGCAAGTCGCTTGCCTCCACTGACGTAGTCGTTGTGGATGTGCGTCTCGAAAACCGCTTTGAGGTCGGTATCGATCCCGTCGAGGACGGCCTCGAACCGATCGAGGTCGCGCTGTATGTCAACAGCGACCGCTTGATCGTCAACGACCACGATGTAGGAGTGGTCGCCGAGGCTTGCTGTGCTGATCTGCTTTGCGAACGCCCTCGTGTCAGACGTTGAGAGATCGATGATCATGGGAACCCTTTCACTACGTTCGGCGCGAGAGTACTATACCCCCCTGGGTATTTCTCACTATTAGGAAGAACAACCGTGCTCAACGCTCTCCCCAACACTATCGAATATGTTCCCGCACACAACTGGGAAACATGGCGAGACGACAACCAGGCTGTTGTCATCGACGTACGCGAACCGGACGAATGGGCGAACGGAACGCTTCCGGACTCCTTGACCATCTCTCTGGCGAGCCTACCCGCCGAGGCCCCGACGTTGGACAGGGAGGCAGCAGTGCTTCTTGTCTGCGCTCACGGCACTCGCAGCGCCACAGCGGCGGCGTGGCTGTCCTCGATGGGGTTCACGAAGGTCGCTTCCATGGCGGGTGGTGTCGTCGCACTGGGGTACCGCTGATGTTCGGCCGCAAGAAGAACGCGGTCGACGTGCGTACCGCACATGACATGGCTACGAACGATGATTGGATCATCGTTGATGTTCGTACGAAACTCGAACGGAAGAAGGGAAGCCCTCCGGGGTCGATCCACTACAGCCTGGACTCGCTGAACCAGCGACTCCCGAAGCTCAAGGACAAGAAGGTCCTGGCGATCTGCGAGAGTGGCAATCGTTCCGGCACGGCGGTCAGGTTCCTCGAACAGAACGGCATCGAGGCGAAGAACGTCAAGGGCGGCATGATCGCCTGGAATCGCGCCAACCTCCCCATCGCCCGTCCTTAGGACTTTGGCGTCCAGATCCGCCATATACGGCGGATGTGGACGCCAAAGTCCTCGGCGCCGCGAGTCGGCTAGCATCAGCGAGCGATGATCTTTTCGGACAGAACCATCAAGGAAGCGGTCGCGAGCGGGCGGATACGCATCGACCCGTTCGACCCCGCCATGATCCAACCTTCGAGTATCGACCTTCGGTGTGACCCGAACTTTCGTGTGTTCGAGAATCACAGATACGCCGTGATCGACCCCAAAGCACCCCAGAGTGACCTCACGTCGGGTGTCACGGCCACTGCCGATTCACCGTTCATCCTGCACCCTGGTGAATTCGTCCTCGGGTCGACGCTCGAATCGATCGGACTCGCAGACGACGTCGTTGCCCGCCTGGAGGGAAAGTCGAGCCTCGGGAGGCTCGGTCTGTTGATCCACTCGACGGCCGGATTTATCGACCCCGGTTTCGAGGGACAGGTGACCCTGGAACTCTCGAATGTTGCGAACCTGCCGATCACCATCTATCCGAGAATGA
>CAYUJA010000159.1:0-4400 GCA_964444875.1 uncultured Acidimicrobiaceae bacterium
CCATCTTGATCTTCCATGGTTCTGCCCAGCTTCGTGGCATGCTGTTTCCTCTCTGTTCTCTGTGTTCTGTGCTCTCTCTCACACCTTTTCGAGTGCGATTGTCAGGTCGGCGATGATGTCGTCAGGATCCTCGACGCCCACGGACAGCCTGACGAGGGAGTCCGTGATGTCGCGACGGATCTTGTCGTCAGGGTCGACGCCTGCATGGGTCATCGACGCAGGGTGCTGGACAAGGGACTCTGTGCTGCCGAGGCTCACCGCGAGATGGATGAGTTGCAGCGAGTCGAGGAAGCGGAACGCTTCGTCTTCGCCACCGCTGAGCCAGATCGAGATCATGGCGCCTGGCCCGTCGCACTGTTGCTGGTAGATGGCGTAGTCGGGATCGTCCTCGTCGAGGAGTCCGAGATAGCTGATTCGCTCGACCTTGGGGTGCGTGGCAAGGAAGTCGGCGACCTTCACAGCGTTGTCGGTCTGGCGCCGCATGCGCAGCGAGAGTGTCTCGAGGCTGCGCATCATCAGCCAACCGGTGTGGGGCGTCGCCATCGTGCCCATGATCGTGCGCATCTCGCCGATCCTGGCCATGAGGTCGTGTGACCCGAGGGCGGCCCCCGCGATCAGGTCGGAGTGGCCTCCGATGTACTTCGTTGCGGAGTACAGCACGATGTCCGCCCCGTGCTCGAGGGGGTGCTGCCACAACGGGCCGAGGAACGTGTTGTCGACGGCCACGGGGACGGCGACGTCCGGCGAACTGTGCCGATCGGCGAAGGCGCGGGCCTCGGCGATCGGGAACAGCGCGTTGGTCGGGTTCGATGGTGTTTCGAGGAGCACCATCGCTACCTCCCTGCCATCGATGGTCGCATCGAGGTCGTTGATGTCCGAACCGGGTTCCCACGCGACCACGTCAACGCCGAACCGTCCGAGTATGTGGTTGATGAAGTGGTCGCTGCCCCCGTACAGCGGTGAGGAGTGGACGAGCACACTCCCCGGGCGTACGAAGGTGAGCAGCGTCGTCGTGATCGCTGCCATACCGGACGCGAACACAAGCCCTGCCTCGGCGCCGTCCCACAAGGTCAGACGCTGTTCGAGGATCTCGAGGTCCGGGTTGTTGATCCGCGAGTAGATGAGGCCTGGTCTCTCGCCCTGTGCCGGTGTGTCGAGTCCGTAGGCGATCTCGAAGTAGCGCTTCCCCTCCTGGGCAGAGGCGAAGGTGAAGGTGGAGGTCTGGAAGATCGGGCTCTTGAGGGACCCTTCTGACCATTCCGGGCGATATCCGTACCCCATCATCAGGCTCTCTGGCGAGAGTTCGCGGTCGCCGATCTGGCGGACGTATTCGTTCATGCTGACCTCATCTTCGGGCTCGTGCGGATTCGCAAACGTTCTATCTGTAGTTCTGGTACGATTATCGGTGAAACACCGGGTAACTGCACCGCAATCCGAAGGGAATTCGGAACATGGCCATCCATCCCCCGCTCGACCGAATCGATCGTCACCTCATCCGTCTTTTGCAGGAGGATGGCCGCCTGTCGAACAAGGCCCTTGCGGCCGCGGCAGGGATCGCTCCCTCGACGTGTTCCGAGCGCATTGCACGGCTCGCCGACAAGGGTGTGTTCACAGGATTCCATGCCGAGGTGCGCCCTGAGGTGATGGGCGTCGGCCTCGAGGCCCTCGTTGCGGTACGGTTGCGGCGCCATGCCGAGGACGAGGTGGATCGGTTCTGGGCACACATCGACCAGATGCCCGAAGTGATCAGCGTGTACCACCTCTCTGGAGCGAACGACTTCCTGTGCCACGTCGTCGTCAAGGACTCGAACCACCTGCGACAGGTCGCCGTATCGGGGTTCACAGCGCTCACGGAGGTCGCACACATCGAAACGTCGATCATCTTCGAACATAGGTCCAAGGCGGGATTACCTGACCTGTTCCAATAGCACTACCATTCGAGGGTTCAACGCGCGCATCCGTCGGTCACATCACCGGTGAATCGCGCCGATAGCCACTACCGAGGATGTTTCGATGAACAACGTTTCTGGCTTCGCTTGTGTCATATGCGGTCGCACGTTCCCGCCTGATTTCGACGGGTACGTCTGCCCCGACCACGGCACGGAGGGCATCCTCGATGTTGTCTACGACTACGACCGGGTCGCTGGGGACATGTCGAAGGAGTCCCTGGCGTCGGACACAGATCGCACCATGTGGCGATACCGGGCGTTGATGCCGATCGCACCAGACGCGGACGTTCCACCGCTCACCGTGGGCGGTACACCCATGTACGACTCCCCGATGCTCGCCGACCGTCTCGGGATCTCGCGTGTATGGGTGAAAGACGAAGGCCGTGAGCCGACGGCGTCGCTCAAGGATCGGGCATCGGCGATGGCCGTCGTCAAGGCAGCCGAACGTGGCGCTGAGATCATCACGACGGCCAGTACGGGCAACGCCGCGGCCGCACTTGCAGGCATATCAGCGAGCGTCGGCCAGAAGAACGTCATCTTCGTACCCGCATCGGCGCCCCAGGCCAAGATCGCCCAACTGCTCGCCTACGGGTCGAAGGTCGTCCTCGTCAACGGCACGTACGGAGACGCGTTCGACCTCTGCATGGAAGCGGCAGAGGAGTACGGCTGGTACAACCGCAACACCGGATACAACCCGTTCATGACCGAAGGAAAGAAGACCGCAGGCCTCGAGATCATCGAATCGCTCGGCTGGGACGTGCCGGACGCGATCTTCGTGAGCGTCGGAGATGGCTCGATCATCGGTGGTGTGCACAAGGCCGTCAAGGATCTCCTGGCGCTGGGCTGGATCGACCATGCTCCACGCATCTACGGCATCCAGGCTGCAGGAAGCGACTACCTCGTCCAGGCGTTCGAGTCTGGTGAGGACGTGATCACGAAACCACCGATTTCTGCGGATACCGTCGCCGACTCCATCAGCGCCGACCTGCCACGAGACCGCGTCAAGGCGATGGCGGCTGTGGTCGACACAGGCGGTGCGTACCTGCGTGTTTCCGACGATGCCATCCTCGCTGCGATACCGACCCTCGCACGAGGCTCGGGAGTCTTTGCAGAACCGGCGGGTGCCGCTGCGTACGCCGGCCTTGCACTGGCCGTCGAACTCGGCCTGATCGGTCCCGACGAGTCCGCCGTCGTGCTCGCGACGGGGAGCGGGCTCAAAGACGTCGCATCCGCGATGAAGGCGGTCACCGCAGCGGGAACGGAACCGCTGCGCGTCGACCCCGACCTCCAAGCTCTCAAGACAGAACTCGCACGCTGAAAGGAAACAAGCGATGATCGATCTGACCGTGAACGAGGCCGTTCTGGAGGCGGCCGTAGGCAAAGCCAGGGAGCAGAACTTCCGCATCCCGACCTTCAAGCAAATGCGCAACCCCGGCCTCATCCCCGATGACGTGAAACAGCGTCTTGGGGGCGTCGGCCTGTGGGACCTCGACCCCCTCAACCTGTTCCGGATCACGTGGCACAACGAGCCTGTCACGAGCGGCGGTGGTTTCGGTGGGGTCAACTATTTCGAGATCCCGCCAGAGATCAGCGGCGTGGCGGCCAAGATCGTCGTCCTCGAGGGCAAGTGGTTCCCGACGGGTGCGCACAAGGTCGGAGCCGCGTTCGGATGCCTCGCTCCCAGGCTTGTTACGGGCCAGTTCGACCCATCCACGCAGAAGGCCGTCTGGCCGTCGACCGGCAACTACTGCCGCGGCGGCGCTTACGACTCGAACCTGCTCGGGTGTGAATCGATCGCGATCCTCCCTGAGGGCATGAGCGCCGAGCGTTTCCACTGGCTCGAGTCCGTCGCCGGTGAGATCATCAAGACGCCTGGAACGGAGTCGAACGTCAAGGAGATCTTCGACAAGTGCAACGAGTTGCGGGCATCCGGCCAGGACCTCGTCATCTTCAACCAGTTCGACGAGTTCGGAAACTACCTGTGGCACTACTCGGTCACGGGCCCCGCCATGGAGGAAGTGCTCAACGAGGTCATGGGCCCAGACGACCGCTTCGCCGGGGTCACATTGACGACGGGTTCCGCAGGCACGATCGCGTCAGGCGACTATCTCAAGCAGAAGTTCCCCGGCTCCAAGATCGCTGCGGGCGAGGCCGTCCAGTGCCCGACGATGATCTACAACGGTTTCGGCGAACACCGCATCGAGGGCATCGGTGACAAGCACATCCCGTGGATCCACAACGTCCGCAACACCGACATCGCCATGGGCATCGACGACGAGGCCTCCGTCAGTCTCATCAGGCTGTTCAACGAACCTGCAGGGCGTGAGTACCTCGCCGCCCAGGGAGTGTCCGACGATGTCATCGGGAAATTGCCGTTGCTCGGTATCTCTGGTGTCGGCAACGTGCTGATGGCGATCAAGATGGCGAAGTACTACGAACTCACGAGCAACG
>CAYUJA010000160.1:0-4379 GCA_964444875.1 uncultured Acidimicrobiaceae bacterium
GCCCGCATGGTCAGAAGCCGGACTGCTCACGATCGCCCGCCATCTCGAGACCCACGACCTCGTCGGGTTCACACCTCCACCTCATACGTTCTAGACGGGATCTCTGGCTGTCGGCTGTCGGCTGTCGGCTGTTGGCTGTTGGGAGCGACTGACCGCGCCGGTCGGTAACCTCATCCCGGCAACGGAATAAGCTTTGTGGGTCGCGCGTGAACCCCGCGGCCGACGCTGCCACGTCGACACTGGCAACGGAGCATCACAGATCAGGAGACAAGAACGTGTCCGATGAGACCCTGACCGATTCACGGCCAGAACCAGAGCAGATAGACGACGTGGTCATCCGATTCGCCGGCGACTCCGGTGACGGTATGCAGCTTGCAGGAACCCAGTTCACCGCCGCATCGGCGCTGTTCGGGAACGACCTCGTCACACTACCGAACTTCCCCGCCGAGATCCGTGCGCCCCAGGGCACGATCGGTGGCGTCTCCTCCTTTCAGGTACACATCGCAGACTGGGACATACTCACCCCCGGCGATAGCCCGGACTGTCTGGTCGCGATGAACCCGGCCGCGCTCAAAGCGAACCTCGGCGACCTCGTCCAGGGCGGCCTGGTGCTCGTCAACACGGACGCATTCGAGGAGCGGAACCTCGCCAAGGCAGGGTACGACACCAACCCTCTCGACGACGACACGCTCAAGGGATACAACGTCCTCAACGCACCGATGGAACAACTCACGAAAGAGGCCGTCAAGGACTCAGGCGTCAAGGGCAGAGCAGCACTGCGTTCCAAGAACTTCTTCGCCCTTGGCCTCATGTCGTGGATCTACACACGACCGATCGAGCCCGTTATCGACTGGGTCCATGGCAAGTTCGGTGCCGACACACCGGTCGGCAACGCCAACATCATGGCGCTCAAGGCCGGGTACAACTACGGCATCACGACCGAAGCGTTCCATCACACCTTCACGGTGGAACCGGCTCCTCTCCCTGCTGGTGAGTACACCAACATCGTCGGGAACATCGCGACAGCCTGGGGTTTCATCGCTGCTGCCCACCAGGCGAACCTTCCACTCTTCATCGGCTCGTATCCGATCACCCCTGCCACCACCATCCTCGAGGAACTCGCCAAGAACAAGAACTTCGGTGTCAAGACCTTTCAGGCCGAAGACGAGATCGCAGGGATAGGGACGACACTCGGCGCTGCGTTCGCCGGCCGCCTGGCGATAACGACAACCTCCGGACCCGGGCTCGCGCTCAAATCCGAGACACTGTCCCTAGCGTTGATGATGGAACTGCCGATGATCGTCGTCAACGTCCAGCGGGGTGGACCGTCGACCGGCCTCCCGACCAAGGTGGAACAGTCCGACCTCATGTTCGCGATGTACGGGCGCCACGGCGAATCACCGCTCCCGATCATCTCGACATCGTCACCGGCAGATGCCTTCGAAGCGGCGTTCGAGGCGGCTCGGATCGCCCTCGAGTACATGACACCCGTGATCCTGCTCACCGACGGATACATCGCAACGTCCTCTGAGCCTTGGAAGCTGCCAGACCTCGACGCACTCCCGACGATATCCAGACCGTTTGCGACGATCAAGGAGGGAGAAGCGTTCCTTCCCTACGAGCGAGACCCCGTGACCATGGCCCGGCCGTGGGCCATCCCGGGCCAGCCCGGTTTGGAACACAGACTCGGTGGCCTCGAGAAGGACGCCGCGACCGGAAACGTCTCGTACGACCCTGACAACCACGAGGTGATGACCCACACCAGGGAGGAAAAGGTCAGGAAACTCGCCGATGCCATCCCCGACGTCGAGGTGTACGGAGAGGGAACGGACCTCCTCGTCCTCGGATGGGGTTCGACCTACGGGGCGATCCGCACTGCCGTGAACCGGGTCCTCAAGACGGGACGCAGCGTGTCACAGGTACACCTGAGATACATCAACCCGCTCCCCCAGAACCTCGGGGAGGTACTCGAGCGGTTCGACACGGTCCTCATCCCCGAGATCAACCTCGGCCAACTCGCGCGGCTCATCAGGGCGGAGTACCTGATCAGGCCAGAGCAGTTCAACAGGGTGCTCGGCCAGCCGATGCGTGCGCGAGAGATCGAATCCAAGATCAATGAGCTCCTTGATGCAAAGGAATCAGCATGACAGACACAGCCCGTTTCACACGTGCCGATTTCCAAACGGACCAGGAGGTCCGATGGTGCCCGGGCTGTGGCGACTACACGATCCTCGCATCCGTCCAGGGTTACCTCGCGTCCCTCGACATCGATCGCGAGAAACACGTCTTCGTGTCGGGGATCGGATGCTCGAGTCGGTTCCCGTACTACATGAACACCTACGGCATGCACACGGTCCACGGACGTGCGCCTGCCATCGCCACAGGGATCGCGATAGCGAACCCTGAGCTCACGGTGTGGGTGGTCACGGGCGACGGCGATGCGCTGTCGATCGGTGGCAACCACTTCATCCATGCACTGCGCCGCAACATCAACCTGAACATCATCCTGTTCAACAACCAGATCTACGGCCTCACCAAGGGCCAGTACTCGCCAACTTCAGAGGTCGGCAAGAGGACCAAGACCAGCCCGATGGGGTCGATCGACAGACCGTTCAACCCCATCAGCCTCGCGCTCGGCTCCGAAGCGGCATTCGCCGCACGTACCATCGATATGGACCGCAACCACACAACGGCGATGCTCAAAGCCATGCACGAGCACGCCGGAGCAGGGATCCTCGAGATCTACCAGAACTGCAATGTCTTCAACGACAAGGCCTTCGCCGACCTCACGGCCAAGGACACCAGGGATGACAACCGGATCTGGCTCGAAGATGGTGAGCCGATCATCTTCGGTGCGAACGACGAGTACGGCGTCGTGTTCGACGGGAAGGGCGCAAAGGTCGTTGAGGTCGCAGATGTCGGCCGCAATGCGCTCCACGTCCACAACGCGTCGGACCCGAACCCGGCGGTCGCGTTCGCGCTGAGCCGTCTGTCGTACGGCCCCTACGGTCCGACGCCGCTTGGTATCTTCCGCAACGTCGCCGTAGCCGACTATGGACACGAGATGGAACGCCAGATCGCTGAAGCCCAGGCGAAGAAGGGACCGGGCGAACTCGCAGACCTACTTCGTTCACGAGGAACCTGGCTCGTCGGCTAGCGGAACGGCCTCCACCGTCGGGATGTCGCTGCCCGGGCAGCAGCGGTCTACAGTTGTCTCACCGTGAGATCCCGATTCAGTACACCCCAACGGTTCCTTCTGGTTCTCGCCATCGCAGCCGCGTTGGTCGTACCGATGAGCAGCGGCGCGCTCGCACGGGCAGCGAACTGTCCATCGGGTCGGGTTGCGCTCACCTTCGACGACGGGCCCACGCTTGGCCGTTCAGAGGCGATCCTGGACGTTCTCGACCGGACGCGCACACCCGCGACGTTCTTCTCGATCGGCGAGCGGGTTGCTCGCAACCCGGACCTCGCTCTGGCGATGAAGCAGCGCGGCTATGTGATGGCCAACCACACATGGGCACATCTCGATTTGAAGTCGCTCACCGTCGATGAGGTCATGGCGAGTGTTCGCCGGACAGACCTTGCCTTCCGGGCGATAGGTATCCAACCCCTCCGGCTGGTTCGGCCTCCGTTCCTCGAAACGAACGACGCGGTCCGAGATGCTCTCGAGGAGGCTGGGTTCGTGCAGATCCTCGCGAGCATCCAGTCCAAGGACTGGAGTGATATCACTCCTGAGGAGATCACCAGACGTGTCGTATCGAGAGCCGACAATGGTTCCGTCATCGGTCTCCACGACGGCGTACCTCGCTATGAGGTGACGGCTGTCGCCACAGAGATGATCATCGAACACCTGAAGAACGAAGGGTTCTGCTTCGGTGTACTCGATGGTGGTGGCAACGTCATCCCACCGCGACGCGCAGCGGCCACCTCCACTCCTCTATCGACGGTGGGTGTGGATGAGATGATCTGGATCGAGTATCTGATGGGAGCGTGAGGGTGTCGCGTTGTCCGACACTTCGGAAATGAGCGGGGTCGGCGAGAACCGGGGAGACGACAGGCAGTAGTACGAAGTAGGTATCACTGGGTACGACCCCGGATCAGAGGGAGACATCCGCTTTTCGAGGTTCGTGATCGACGCTGTACGTTTCTCGAGGTGCTCGGTGAGAACCCGGACGGGCTCGTTGTCTACCAGGCCAACTCTCGCCGCCATGGTTGTTTGGGCTTCACGGTCGCACTCTCGGTCTCGGGCAACGCGAAGGAATCATGCATCGGTACACGGATACACCACGCAATCAACCGTTACACGACCTCCAAGTCGTACTACGAGGATCAGCGGATAGGCGAAAGCCTGTCTGTAGATGGACGATCTCAGAGCCCCC
>CAYUJA010000161.1:0-4365 GCA_964444875.1 uncultured Acidimicrobiaceae bacterium
TGAACTGTCAACTGTGAACTGTCAACTGTGAACTGTCAACTGTGAACTGTCAACTCACAGCTGTTCTTACTTCTCCGGCTCCACGATCGGGCCGTCGTAGGCGCCCTTGAGGAGCTTCTCGAGCGTCGAACGCGCCGACGCACGCTTCGAGTAGCCCTGGCTCTGGGCGACAATCTGCCCGTTGGAAGCCTTCACACGAAAGGCCCACTTGCCGTTCCTCTGTTGATAAAGCTCGCCCTTACCTGCCATGTTCCTCACATCCTCCTGTTGGACTTAACCGTCACCATAGGCGCACCCGTCCCCGAAGGCATCCCGATACCACGAAACAGGAAGAGCCGGGTCCCCGAAACAACGCCCGGAACCTGGCTCTCGCACTGTGAGCTTTTGGCTGTCTGGTGATTCTACCGTTCGTCTATCGAGGGATACGGCCGCTCCGCCTCGCCGATGTAGAGTTGACGGGGGCGCATGATCTTCGTCTCAGGGTCGAGGTTCATCTCCATCCAGTGGGCGATCCAGCCGGGTAGGCGTCCGATCGCGAACAGAACGGTGAACATCCGCAGCGGGAAGCCGAGGGCACGGAAGATGATGCCTGAGTAGTAGTCGACGTTCGGGAACAGCTTGCGCTCAGCGAAGTACGGATCGGCCAGTGCGGCGGCTTCGAGTTCCCTTGCGATCTCGAGCAGTGGATCGTGGCTGTCCATTCCGTCGAGGACCTCCTGGGCGAAGCTGGCGAGAACGCGTGCACGGGGGTCGTAGTTGGTGTACACCCTGTGCCCGAAACCCATCAACCGGAAATCGTCGTTCTTGTCCTTGGCCCGTGCGATCATTCCATCGATCGTGGCATCCGGATCGTCATGGATCGCCTGGAGCTGTTCGATGACCGCCTGGTTCGCTCCACCGTGGAGCGGCCCCCACAGAGCCCCCATGCCGGCAGCGACGGATGTGAACATGTTCGCCCGCGAGGATCCAACGGCACGCACAGTCGATGTGGAGCAGTTCATCTCGTGGTCCGCGTGGAGGATGAGCAGGACGTTCAACGCCTTGGATACGACGGGATCGACGGCATTGCCAGACAGAGGATTCGAGAAGATCATGTGAAGGAAGTTCTCCACATAGTTGAGGTCGGCCCTCGGGTAGACGTACGGTTCACCGATCGACTTCTTGTACGCCCACGCGGCGATGGTCGGCATCTTGGCAAGCAGTGTGCGCGCTCCTGCATCGATCTCGTCTGCGCGTGTCGGCCTGCGGTAGATGTCGTAGAACGTCGAGATGGCGTTCGTCGCAGACGACAGGACGGCCATCGGGTGTGCTTTGCGAGGGAACGCGTCGAAGAACGATCGCATCTCCTCGTCGAGAATCGCCTGCTCGCCGATCTCGGATTCCCATGCGCGGAGTTCCTGGATGTTCGGCAGCTTGCCGTACAACAGGAGGTACGCAACCTCGAGGAACGAACTCTTGGCAGCCACGTCTTCGATCCGATACCCGCGGTGGAGAAGCAAACCGGCGGCACCGTCGACGTAGGTGATCTTCGACCGGGCACCTGCCGTGTTCCCGAACCCAGGGTCGAACGTGACGCACCCTGTTGTCGCCCTGAGTGTGCGTATGTCGACCCCCGGCTGTCCGACCGTGGATTCGTACACATCGAGCTCTACGGGGCCGTTTCCCAGGTCGAGTCTTGCGGTATCGCTACTCATGTTATGTGACCCTTCATCTCCGAGGCGGGGAGCTGCCTGGGTCTACGGGTTCCAAGCGCTCCTGGATGCTCAGATTCTAGTCGACAGATGAACCGACCTATCCGTGTGCTACCTTTGTCGTGGTAAGGAGAATCCACTGTTAGACCTCAAGGGACGAAAGAAAGTCGCTCCGATCCTCGAGCCGATCGCAGCAGGACTGGCCAAGATCGGGATCACGCCTGCGTTCGTGACCATCATCGGCCTCGCCGTGACCATAGGCGGCGCTGCCCTGATCGCAACGGGTTACCTGATCACGGGTGGCCTCACCGCTGCGGTTGGTGTCGCCCTCGACGCCCTCGACGGCCCGCTCGCACGCAAGCTCGATAGGGCGTCCGACAGGGGAGCGTTCCTCGATACGATGTCCGACCGATTCGGCGAGATCGCCGTGTGGGTCGGGCTCAGCGTGTACCTGCGCAACGAACCGCGGCTGCTGATCCTGTGTATCGTTGCGCTCGCCTTCTCACTCCTCGTCCCGTACGTGCGCTCCAAAGCCGAGTTGTACGGCCTCGAGGGCATGGGAGGCTGGATGGGCCGGGCCGAGCGCATGATCCTGATCCTGGTCGGAACCATCGTCGTGGGCATCGGAGCCCCGATCATGGAACCGCTGCTTTGGGTGTTCGTGCTCTTGACCGGATTCACCGTAGGGCAGCGTATCCGCAAGACATGGCAGCAACTCGACGCGTGAAAGCCTGGCTGAACTACATCCTGTTTCGCGTTGCGGCCGGACTGTTCGGCCTGCTCCCCGAACCCGCGGTGCGCTGGCTCGGAATCAACGGCGGAAGGGTCTGGTACGCACGGTCGGCGGGCCGCATACCGCTTCTGACCAGCCACATGCGCCGTGTCCTTGGTCCCGAGACCTCCGACGCTGACCTGGACGAGGCTGTGCGTGCGATGTTCAGCTCCTACGGCCGGTACTGGGCAGAGACGTTGTGGTTCCGACCCCGCAGGAAGGGTGCCATTGCTCAACGGGTAGAGCGGGTGAACTTCGAGCCGATCTACGAGGCACAGCGAGCAGGCCGGGGCATCGTGTTCGCTGTGCCGCACATGGGCAACTGGGAGATCGCAGGCATCATCGCGAACGAGATCGGCTCCCCGATCATCGCGGTGGCAGAGGACCTCCCCAACGAACACATCACCAGGTGGTTCATCGATGTACGCAACAGGTTCGACATCGGCATCGTGCTCACAACCGATCCTCAGCGACGGTCGAAACTGATCCGATGCCTCAAGGGTGGGGGAGCGATTGCACTCCTTGCGGACAGGGATGTGACCGGCGGTGGAGTGGAGGTCGATTTCTTCGGTGCCGCCGCCTCGGTGCCGGCAGGACCGGTCGCGCTCGCTGCCCTGACCGATTCTGCCCTGATACCGGTCGCTGCGTACTTTCAGGAGGGTGCGGGACACAAGATCGTCGTGCTCGATGAGGTGAAACTCCCTGGCGGCGAGAATCGTTCGGAGAAGGTTCGAGCGGGAAGCCAACTCGTCACGGAAGCGCTCGAAACACTGATCAGGCAGGAGCCTGCGCAGTGGCATCTGTTCCAACCACACTGGTCGGAAGACCTCGAGGACACGGGTACGCCGTGAACGTTGCGTTGGTTTGCCCCTACGACCTCGGCGCACCCGGTGGCGTTCAGGATCAGGTCGTCCGGCTGTCTCGCTGGTTAGAGGACCTGGGTCACGATTCGACCGTGATCGGCCCTGGTGACCACGGACCCCCCGGCGCCGTGCTCGTCGGCTCGGTCAAGGTGATCAAGGCGAACGCGGCATCCACGCCGATAACGATGAGCCCGCGGGCGTCGTCACGACTCAAGGCCGCCGTTGCGGATGCCGATGTCATCCATATCCACGAACCGTTGATGCCCATGGTGTCTGCGGCAGCGACGCGCATATCAGACAAACCGACCGTTGGGACCTTTCATGCAGACCCGCCGTCGTGGGCGCGCAGGGGCTACTCGGCCCTGTCGCCCGTGCTCAAACGACTCCTGGCGCGCATCGACGTCGTCACTACGGTGAGCCCCGTGTCGAGATCTGCGATAGAACCGTTCGTCAAGGCACGGGTCATACCCAACGGCATCGATATCGGTTCGTACGGGATCGGAGACAAGATCACCCACAGGGTTGCGTTCCTCGGCAGGGACGACCAGCGCAAAGGACTCGACGTTCTCCTGGATGCGTGGTCCGGTATACACGAAGCTGTGCCTTCAGCCACGCTGCACGTCATGGGGGCCGATCGAGGCGATGCGCCACGAGGTGTGACCTACCTGGGACGTGTTGGCGATACCAGGAAGTACGCAGAGCTCTCAGCGGCGGAGATATTCGTTGCACCGAACCTCGGGGGCGAGTCGTTCGGGATCACCGTTGCCGAGGGCATGGCGGCAGGCTGTGCGGTGGTTGCCTCCGGCATTCCCGCGTTCCTCCACGTTGTCGGGGAAGCGGGAGAGATCTTCGCTCCGGGAGATGTCGAGGGCCTCCGCGATGCGGTGATCGGCATACTCCGAAATGATGAGAGGCGCACGGCGCTCTCGCACGACGCTACCGAACGCGTGCAGAGATTCGATGGCGCTCAGGTGGCCGCGGACTACCTCGCCGCGTACACCGACGCTATCGACAAACATCGGGGGTAGTGCTGGTGCGT
>CAYUJA010000162.1:0-4346 GCA_964444875.1 uncultured Acidimicrobiaceae bacterium
GTGCATCCATGTACGCATCGTTGGATATCACGATCACCTTCGCTGCCGTCCCGCCGAGGAGCTCGCGCACGAACGGTGTGGCGTGTTCGTGAGACGTTGGCTCATCGATGACCACCAGCCAGTTCATCGATGAGACAGTCACCGCAGCATTCCCAGGGTCGACCGGGTGGCCGAAATGGGTTGTCATGATCCGGGCCAGATCCCCGTCAAGGCCGACGGACGGGATCGGGTCGATCCAGATCACACCTTCACTGAACGAGTCGACCGACCCTCGGGCGAGTGAAGCGACGAGAGACGACTTTCCGACTCCGGGGAGGCCGGCAACCCTCACATACCGCTCCTTCGCGAGCATGTCAGACAGCAGCGCCAGATCGCCATCGCGCCCGACTATTCGGTCTATCTGCACAGGCAGGTTGTGTCGGACAAGAGCGTGCCGGTGCGGGACGGCCTCGGTCGAGAGAATCATGTCGAGGCTCGTGCGAAGTTCCGGTCCCGGGTCAACGCCTACTTCCGCGAGTTCCTCTCGAACGTGGTCATAGGTCCGCAGAGCCTCAACGTGACGCTCAGCACCGTGAAGTGCCAGTACGAGCTTGGACGCGATCGTCTCCCGGTATGGGTTGGCTTCGAGCATTGGCTGCAACAACGCAACCGCTTCGTCGAGGCTTCCGATACTCACGAGGAGGTCGGCACATCTCAGCGCCGTGCTGATCACGTACTCGTCCCAGTCCCGCCGTGGCTGCTGTGCGAACTCCCCGTACGCGAAGTCGCCGAGATACAAGCCATAGGAGTCGACCACCTCGCCGAGCGTCTCGATCGCCTCCACCGGTTGTTCAGATGCGGTCAGGGAACACCTCTCGACACGGGCTTCCAGTGTCCAGGCATCAACGGTTACACGGTCACAGTCAAGGCGATAACCCGTAGCGGTTGTCTGGACAACGGAGTCGACAGGCTCTACCCCGGGCTGGACGACCGACCTCAGCTTGGATATGTGGAATCTGAGTGCACTCCGCCCACCGGATGGCTGGCTGGTTTCCCACACGAGATCGAGCAGTCGGTCCACGGACACATCGAGACCACGGGCAGCGATGAGAACTGCCAGGATCGTCCGTTGCTTGTCTGCCGTGACCGCAACGAGCTGGTCGTCGTTCCACACCTTCATCTCACCAAGTATTTCGATTCGCACGGACATGCTTCACATACTCGCAGCTGAACGGTGCGATGATGACGAATTCCCTGCAAACCACTCCAACGCTTCGGGAACCGTACCGGCAGCGTCCACCATGGCTGGATGATCCAACGGAGGATTCGCCTTGTCATATTGACATACATCGATACGACTGATAGCCTCCCATCGTATAGATGATTGTCGATATGAAGGGAAGCGCCATGGGGACCAGTGACATCACAGACAAGGTCAGGGAGCGATACGCTGCCGCAGCGGCAAGCGTCGACCCGTCGTGCTGTGACTCGGACTCTCCCACTGCGCGCGCATCAGAGGCGTTCGCCACGGCTGACTCAGATAACTTCGGTACGTGGCTCTACGAAGCGGGCGAACTTGCCGAGATCCCAGACGGCGCCGCCCTCGCGTCGCTCGGATGCGGAAACCCGACTGCTGTTGCCGAGCTCGCACCCGGTGAGACCGTCCTCGACCTCGGTTCGGGAGCAGGCATCGACGTCCTCCTCTCCGCGAAACGGGTTGGCCCGCAGGGGTTCGCGTACGGGATCGACATGACAGATGAGATGCTCGCCCTCGCCCGCACGCACCAGGCCGAGGCGGGGGTGACCAACGTCGAGTTCCTCAAGGGGATGATCGAGGACATTCCGCTCGACGACTCCACCGTTGACGTGGTCATCTCCAACTGCGTGATCAACCTCTCGGCCGACAAGCCGGCGGTGCTCGCAGAGATGTTCAGGGTGCTCAAGCCTGGCGGCCGTATCGGCATCTCGGATGTCGTCGCGGATGACAGCCTCTCGGACTCTCAGCGTCAGGAACGTGGCAGCTGGGTCGGTTGTATCGCAGGGGCGCTCAGCTTCAGCGAGTACACGGACGGACTCGACGAGGCCGGGTTCTCCGACGTGTCGATCGAGCCGACCCATTCGGTAGCCGACGGAATGCACTCAGCCACTATCAAGGCGACGAAACCGACTTCTTAGGACTTTGGCGTCCAACGGCGCCAGATACGGCGGATCTGGACGCCAGAGTCCTACGCAACGGGCACTGTTCAGGCGTACAGCTTCTTCACCTCGTCCATGAAGTGTTCCATGACGACCGATCGAACCAACGCGCCCTCTACGGTACGTTCGCCTTCCTGGGTTGAGAGCGCCCGCGGCAGAAGCCCGACCCTGCGCACCTGTTCGGCGCGGGCGAACCGTTTGTTCACCCGCTTCACGACGGTCTGGACATGGGCGAGAGCGACGTCGGGATCATCCAAGGATCCGTCGACAGACACGAGAATCCCGAGCTGGTCGTGGCCATCACCAACGAGGACAGCGTCGATGATGGACGGATCGTCTTCGACCAGAGGTTCGATGGCGGCGGCGTCAACGTTCTTCCCACCGGCCGTGACGATGATGCCCTTCTTCCGCCCGATGATCGTGAGCATCCCGTCCGCACCGTAGCTACCGAGATCCCCCGTATGGAGCCAGCCGTCACGCAGCGCGTTCGCTGTTGCCTCCTCATCATCGAGGTAACCAAGGAAGACGCTTCCTCCTCTGATCAGGATCTCCCCGTCGTCGGCGAGCGTGATCTCCACCCCTGGCATCGGGTGGCCAACGGTTCCGAAGCGGGTCGCACCCTCGCGGGTGATCGATGATGGGCCCGTCGCCTCAGACAGTCCGTAGACGTCCCGGATGACGACATCGACTCCGGAGAAGTACTCGAGCGTCTCGGCGTCGGGGGATGCGGCGCCGCTGAACGCGAGGCGCGAGTTCTCGAAGCCCATCATGTGCTTCACCTTGTCCGAGAACAGCTTGTGCGCCAGAGCGCCGGTGGCTCGCCGGTACAGCGACAACTGGCGGCCGGCGTTACGGGTGGCGACGTTCTTTCGATTGACACCCATCGCCCAGCGAGCAACCGTGGCCTCGATACCTTCGAGTCCATCGATCTGCTTGCGCAAGCCGGCTTCGAACCCGGACCATACGAGGGGAACCCCAAAGAAGATCGACGGCTGGATCTCAGGAAGCCCAACGCGCACCCGGCCGAGGGACTGTGAGAATGCCACGGAATACCCGGTGATCGCCGGTGCAAGGATCGTGAAGATCTGCTCGGCGATGTGCGACAACGGCAGATAGGACAAGGCACTATCTGACCGGGTGACGTCGAACAGGTCGACCGACGACTGCGCCGCGAACACGAGGTTCGCGTGCGAGAGTAGAACACCCATCGGCCTGCCATAGCCCGCGGCGGAGAAGATGAGCGTCCCCGGCTGCTGCGGGTCGATCGCATCGAGTCTGTCGGTCACTGCATCTGCTCCGACGCCATCTCCCCGATCGAGGAAGTCCTCCCACACAACGACCCCATCGGGCGCATCTTCGACGCCGACGAGGAGTTCGAGGTCCTCGTGTGCGTCCTGGTTGACCTTCCCTGCAAGGGAAGCTGTCTGGCAGAACAGGATCCGTGCCCGCGAGAGTTCGAGCATCTCGGCGATCTCTTCGGCAGAACTCGCGTAATAGAACCCGACGGGGATCGCTCCGACGGCCATCGTGGCCACAGACACGATCACCCACTCTGGCGTGTTGTACGACAGGATCGCCACGCGGTCGCCGGGTTCGATTCCCGACGCGACCAACGCCAGCGCCGTCCTTTCCACCGCCGCCCCGTACTCGCCCCACGTCATCGGCTCCCAGGATTCGTCGACGCGCCGGATCAGCGCGGGGTCGTCCTTGAGTTCCTTGGCGTTCGCTAGAACACGGTGCGGGATCGTCTCCACAGCCCTCCCCGATTCACTCCTCCAACTCTATCCCCATCCGTTCCGGCGTCACTCAAGCCAATATGTTGGCCTGAGTGAGACCAGAAGCGGTGGGAGCGAGCGTTTTGACAATCCTTTGAACGGGTGCCGCGACACTCGAACGATCGCACGCATGACGCGTGCGCTAACCAAGAGGGGGAACCTCATGAAGAGAGTGGTAACGCTGCTCGCAATCGTGGCTGTATGGGCCACAGTGGTCGTAGCGCCTGTCGCTGCGAATGAGCACCAGATACGGGATGAGGTCGAGTTCGACTTCTTCTACGAGAACACCGAGGCCGAGCTCGTGCTCGTGACCGGACCACCGTTCGAGCAGGGCTGTCTCGGTGAGGGATTCACCGTGGCTACGATGCGTTCTGTCCTCATCGACGGCGTGTACAC
>CAYUJA010000163.1:0-4338 GCA_964444875.1 uncultured Acidimicrobiaceae bacterium
GTCGTAACCGAAGAGGTACAGCGCCTCCCCGATCTTCTTCGACCAGAGCAGCGCATCACGCACGAGGGCACCGCGGAGGGTGTAGATGTTGTGGATCGTGGCGGTGACGTTCTCCGCCGCCCAGAACGCATTGAGATCGGGGAAGTACGTATTCATCTCGGCGGGGGCTTCCGTGCCAGGTGTGCTGTGGAAGATCATGCGAACACCATCGATGACATGCTCCTCGATGTCCTGTTCGATGGTCATCGTCGGGGGTATGAGGCTCGGCGTACCTGCCGCGACGTTCTTGCCGATCGCCTGGTCAACGTGTCCGAAGGGGCTTGCGGGTGTCAAGACGCCGTACTGGAAGAAGGCCCGTCGCATCATCGCTGTCCCTGCGTACACGTTCTCAGCGATCGCGTGCTCGAGGAATCCCTTCGGTGCGATGATCGGGATGTTCCCTGCCACGACCTCCGCCTCGTCAACGAGTCCTCGCACACCTCCGAAGTGATCGATGTGGGAATGGGAATGCACGACGGCGCTCACCCGACGCTCTCCGAGGTGCTCGTTGATGAAAGCGAGGGCGGCACGGGCGGTTTCTACCGCAGTCGCGGTGTCGAAGACGATCCATCCGGTCTCTCCTTCAATGAACGTGACGTTCGAGAGGTCGAAGCCCCGGACCTGCCAGATACCGGGGATCACTTCGTACAGGCCGTAGTTCATGTTCAGAATGGCCTGGCGTTGCAGCGACGGGTGGATGCTGTCGAAATCCTGCCCCTCGAGCAGGAACTCGTATCGACCCATGTCCCATGCCACGTTCCCTGCGTCGGCCATGATCTGGGTGAATTCGGGTCTGGCTATGAAACCCCTGGTCTGTTCCTCGAAGTCGCGCTCGTCCTCGAAGGCAAGCGATGCGCGTTGGGATGCCTGGAATTGCATCGTGTGGTCCGATGGCTCTTTACCCAACGGGTGGAAGTGTGAGGTTTCGGGCATGGTGGTCTCCGTTCCGTGACCCCATGAGGCTAGCCATCAGCTGCGACGGCGACGGCGCTGATCCCGATAGCCGCCGGGTCCTCCTGGATGCTCAGTCGTCGAGTCCCTCGATACACATCATCGACATGGTTGCGGTGGCGACGTGCGTCTCACCGCCGTCGTGGATCCCGTACACATCAGCCCTACAGACGGTGAGTGTTCGCCCGGGCTTTATGACACGTCCACGCGCCACGAGGCGGTCACCGTGCGCAGGGTTGAGCAGATTGATCTTGAACTCGGTGGTGAGGACGCCGGTACCACTGGGAAAGAGCGAGAGTGCCGCGTACCCCGCCGCGGTATCGGCGATCGTGGCGGTTGTGCCTGCATGGAAATAGCCGTGCTGTTGTGTGAGCTCCGAGCGGTACGGCAACGAGATGTCCATCTCGGCTGGCGCGAGATGTTCGATCTCGGCGCCAAGATACATGAGGAACCCCTGGCGGGCGAAGCTGGTGCGAACTCGTGTTTCCCAGTGTGGATCGCGCGGTTCGAATCCGGTGATGAGAATCCTCCTGCTGGTTCGTGAACTGCGACGCTCGCCTGTGGCGGCTCACACTTCCATACCGCCAGAGCGTACTCTCAGGGTGAATCCTGTCCGGCGTGCAGACTCTGGTCGACGGCCGACCGTTGACCTCCGAGATCGAGGGAGAGAGAACCCATGGCAGCAATCCGAATCGAGGACGACGGCGCCGTGCGACACCTTGTGTTGTGTCGGGCAGATGCGTACAACACCATCACGCCCGAGTTCCGTGACGAACTCGGGACCGCACTCGACGATGCCGAACAGTCGGACACCGTCAAGGTCGTGCTGGTGCGGGCGGAGGGAAAGGCGTTCTGCGCCGGGTTCGGTCTGGACTGGTCGACGATCGCCCAGGCCGACGAGAGCGACGAGCAGACGAAGGTCTGGGATTCCGTCGCTGACCTCCGTCAGATCGCTCCCTACGGGAACACGTTCGCCAAACTGCATGAGATATCAAAGCCGACGATCGCCGCAGTGCACGGCTGGTGTATCGCAGGTGGAACCGACATGATCCTCAACACGGACCTGATCGTGGCAGCCGAGTCCGCCCGCTTCGGCTACCCGCCGGCACGGGTGTGGGGCGTACCCGAGGCGCCCTGGCTGTGGATCGCCCGCCTCGGCCTCGAACGGGCGAAGCGCTATCTGTTCACGGGCGACGAGATCGATGGCGCGGAAGCGGCGCGGATCGGCCTGGTACTCGAGTGCGTTCCAGACGACGAACTGCTCGAGCACACATCGGCCCTCGCTCAGCGCATGGCGTTACTTCCGTTGAACCAGTTACAGATGATGAAGTGGCTGTGTAATGACGTCGCAAGCCATCAGTACCGGCCAGACACGAGTCGCCTGCTCGGGTTCCTCTTCGACGGTGTCGCTCGCCATACCCAAGAAGGCATGGACTTCGTCGCCCACGCGAAACAGGACGGGTGGCGCGACGCCGTGGCAGCGCGCGACGATCCGTTCGGTGACTACGGATCTCGCACACCCGACCGAGACGATGGCTGACGAGCAGCTACGTTCCTACTTCCTGGTGCCGGCGCTTCTGTATCTGCGGACCGCCAGGGGACCGAAGATCGCGATGATCACGACGACCCAGATCACCGTGTACAGGATCGGGTTCTGAAGCGACCAGGCGCTCGGTTCGGGTGCGATGCTCGGGAGGTTGCCGAACAACTCTCGAGCTGCCTGGGTCACCGCTGACACAGGGTTCCATTCGGCGAAGATCCGCAGGGGAGTGGGCAGGTTCTCCGCTGGGACGAAGGCGTTGGAGATGAAGGTGAGTGGGAAGATCACCATGAACGAAACGTTGTTGATCATCTCGACGCTCGGAACCATGAGGCCCACATACGCCATGATCCACGACATGGCGTAGGCGAAGAGCAGCAGCAGCGCGAATCCGAGCACGGCGCTAGCTATCCCGTTGTGGATCCGCCACCCGACGAGAAGGCCGGTGATGGCCATGATGGCCAGCGAGAGCACGTTGTAGATCACGTCGCTCGCTGTTCTTCCGAAGACCACCGCCGAGCGTGACATCGGGAGCGAACGGAAACGGTCGATGATCCCCTTCTGCATGTCATCTGCCAGACCGGCGCCCGTGAGTGTTGCACCGAACGTGATGGTCATGGCGAACGTGCCGCTGATGAGGAACTCGCGGTACGAACCGCCCGGAATCTCGATGGAACTTCCGAACACGTACGCGAACAACAGCACGAACATGATCGGCGAGATCAACACCGATACGAGGATCTCGGGCACTCGCTTTATCTTGATCACGTTCCGCTTTGCGATGGCTACGCCATCCTGGAACGCGTATGCGATGTTCTCCATCAGTGTGCCTCCGCTACGGTCTCGAGCACGCTGTCGGCTGTTTCTTCGCCGGTGTCGTCCGCGACCTTCCCGGTGAGAGAGAGGAACACGTCATCGAGCGTTGGCCTGCGAAGGCCGACGTCTTGCAGCGAGACACCCTCGGCGTCGAGCGACCGCAGCGCCTCGGTGAGGGTTCGGGCCCCACCCGAGATCGGCGCGGTTGCGGTACGACCCTCTGTGTGGACGTCGCCGACGGCGAACCGCGTCAGTACCCGCAACGCATCTTCCATGTTCGCGTCGGTCTGAAGGGAGATCACGATGCGTTCGCCTCCGACCATCGTCTTCAACTCGTCGGCCGTGCCATGGGCTATCTCATGCCCGTGGTCGATGACCACGATGTCATCCGCCAACTGGTCCGCCTCCTCCATGTGCTGGGTGGTGAGCAGAAGCGTCGTCCCACGACTCACGAGATCACGGATGACGGTCCACAGTTCGGCCCGGCTTCGTGGGTCCAGACCGGTCGTCGGTTCATCGAGGAAGAGGACCGGTACCTCGGCAACAAGGGAGCCTGCGAGGTCGAGGCGCCGCCGCATTCCCCCCGAGTACGTCTTGACCGGCCGGTTCGCGGCGTCGGTGAGGTCGAACCGTTCGAGGAGTTCGCGTGCTCTGGTTCTCGACCTCTTGCGCCCCAGGCGATAGAGCCGTCCGAACAAGTCCAGATTCTCGAATCCGGTCAGATGCTCGTCAACGGCCGCGTACTGGCCGGACAACCCGATGTTCTTCCTCACCTCGTCGGGTGCCGCCATGACGTCTGCGCCTGCGACCGTTGCGGTCCCAGAATCGGGTTCGAGGAGCGTTGTCAGGATGGATACCGCGGTCGTCTTGCCCGCGCCGTTCGGGCCGAGGAGGCCGAGGATCGTTCCTTCGGGCACTGACAGATCGAGTCCGTCGAGGGCGACCACATCGCCGTACCTCTTGGCGAGCCCGCGTGCCTCGATGATGGTGCC
>CAYUJA010000164.1:0-4336 GCA_964444875.1 uncultured Acidimicrobiaceae bacterium
CGCGAATACGATCGCTGCCCATGCCGTGTCGTTCTTGAGCGCTGACCAGGTGTTCTCGTTCAGGTCTGCAGGGAACGGGGAGTCTGGAATCTGGCTCAGTTGTGCAAGCGCAGCCTCGCCTTCTGAACTCGCTTTCTTGATGAAGAGCCCGATCACTCCGATCACCACTCCGAGTAGCGCCAAGATCCGGCCGTAGTGCATACAGCTGCCCTTTCCGTTGTGGACAGGTTAGGAATTCGAACCCCCCGCACGCAAGTACGTAATACGTAATACGTCCTCGGTCACGCTCTGTCTGCTGCCAGGCCCGTCCTGAGGTGACACGCCGCCAGGTGGTCTGGCTCGTCATCACCAGGGAGCAGTTGGGGGACCTTCACATCGCAGAGGCCCTCTCTGGCGATCGGGCATCTCGGGTGGAAGAAACAGCCAGATGGCGGGTCGATGGGGGATGGCACCTCGCCCTGGAGTATCTGTCTGTTACGCGGCCTGTCAGGGTCGGGGATCGGGATCGCCGACAGCAGCGCCTCTGTGTAGGGATGGAGCGGATGCTGGTACAAGCGGTCCCTCTCCGTGATCTCCGCGATCCGACCGAGGTACATGACCGCGACCCTGTCGCTCACGTGCTCAACAACGGCGAGGTTGTGTGCGATGAACAGCACAGTCAGGTCGAGTTCAGACTGAAGTTCCTTCAAGAGGTTGAGCACCTGGGCCTGAACGGAGACGTCGAGGGCTGACACCGGCTCATCAGCAACGACGAGGTCGGGCTTGAGGATGAGTGCACGGGCGAGTCCGATGCGTTGGCGTTGGCCACCGGAGAACTCGTGGGGGTATCGGCCGGCATGACTCGCCTGGAGGCCGACCATCTCGAGCATCTCGTTCACTCGCTCCTGGCGCTCATCCTTGCTCTTGACACCATGAAGCTTGAGGCCCTCGCTGATCGAACTGCCGACCTGGGATCTGGGATCGAGCGATGAATACGGGTCCTGGAACACGATCTGTGCCCTGCTACGGAATGGCTTGAGCTCGGCGCCTTTGAGATGTGTGATGTCCTGACCGTCGAACGTGATCGTTCCCGACGTCGGTTCGAGAAGTCGAACGAGTGCGCGCCCGAGCGTCGTCTTGCCGCAGCCAGACTCACCGACGAGACCAACCGTTTCGCCCTTCTCGATCGTGAGATCGACTCCCGCCACAGCGTTGACCGTTCCGACTTGACGTTGAAGGACACCTCCGCGAACCGGGAACTGTTTCACGAGATCTTTGATGACGACGAGTGGTTCAGCCATCAGACGCCTCGGGCGTGTGGAGCCAGCAACGCACACTGTGGTGGGGTTCGACCTCGATCAGATCCGGTCGCTGTTCCGTACAGATGGTGAGGTCGTTCTCCACTCGTGCGACGCAACGAGCAGCGAAACGGCATCCCTTGGGAAGGTCGATCAGGGACGGAACAACGCCCGGGATGGTCTCGAGCCAGTCCGTTGGCGCCCCGAGCACGGGAATCGAAGCCAGCAGGCCGTGGGAGTACGGGTGGAGCGGTTCGTTGAAGAGGGTGCTGACATCTGTCTCCTCAACGATCTCGCCTGCGTACATGACTGCAACCCGGTCTGCCATCTCTGCGATCACACCAAGGTCGTGCGTGATGAGCACCACTGCGGTGTTCGACGACTCCTGGAGGTCCCTTATGAGGTCGAGGATCTGGGCCTGGATGGTCACGTCGAGTGCCGTGGTCGGCTCGTCAGCAATGAGGAGCTCGGGCTCACACGACAGCGCCATGGCGATCATCACGCGCTGGGCCATCCCTCCGGACAGTTCGTGAGGGTACGCTTTGGCCCTCGACTCAGGATCGGGGATTCCGACGCTCTTCAAGCTCTCGATCACCTTCTCCTGTTCGACCTTCTTCGACCAATTTCGGTGGAGTTCGAACACTTCCTTGATCTGTACGCCGGATCTCTGCACAGGGTTGAGGGCCGAACCTGGCTGCTGGAAGATCATCGACATGTGCTCGCCACGCAGCGACCGGACCTCCTTGGAAGTCATATCTGCCAGGTCGCGGCCATTGAATGAGATGGTGCCCTCGACGACCTCTCCGGGCTTGGGTACCAGACCCATGATCGACAACGACATGACCGATTTGCCGCAACCCGATTCACCGACGATGCCGAGCACCTCGCCCCGGTCGACGTGGATGTCGATGCCGTCTACTGCCTTGACGACGCCGTCTCGTGTGTCGAAATGCGTTTTGAGGCCTCGTATCTCGAGAAGGCGCTCCCCGTACGCAGGTGTGGTGTCCGGTGGCACGATGGTGACCTGTTGCTCGGTATCTGTCATTTGTTGAGCGATGGGTCGAGAGCATCACGCAGGCCGTCACCCATCAGGTTGAAGCCGAGAACGGTGATCATGATCATGAGGCCGGGGAAGAACACGAGATGCGGAGAGGTGAAGACGTTGTTGCGTTCGGTGGCGAGCATCGTTCCCCACTCTGCCAGCGGTGGTTGGGCTCCAAGTCCGAGGAAGGAGAGGCCCGCAGCTTCGAGGATGGCAGTCGCGACACCGAGCGTCGCGAGGACGACGAGGGGCGTCAGGGCGTTCGGGAGAACGCGTCGCACGATGATCTGGCGGCCGGACGCACCCAGCGCGATGGATGCAGCAACGAAATCCGTTTCCTTGATGGAGAGCACCTGTGCCCTCGTGACTCTGGCATACGCGGGGATGGATACGACCGCAATGGCGATGAGTGCGTTCTGCAGGCCTGGCCCGAGCACGGAAACGATCACGAGCGCGAGAAGAAGCGAGGGGAAACCGAGGATCACATCCATGATCCTCATCGTGACATTGTCGAACCACCCCCCTACGTATCCAGCGATCGCACCGAAGAACGTACCGACGACCAGGGCGATGGTCACCGTGAAGAAGCCGAGCGTGAGGCTGACGCGTGCACCGAAGGCGATCCGTGAGAACTCGTCGCGTACGTTGGCGTCCGTACCGAGGATGTGTTGAGGTTTCTCAGAGTCGCACCCGAACACGTGTACACAGGGTTTCTCTCTCGGGCCGACATCCTGTTTGCCTATGAGGACCTCATTGGGCCCGTATGGCGAGATCAGTGGGGCGAATATGGCGATGACGATGAGCGCCGTGACGATCCCGAGGCCAATCATCCCTGACCTTCGGCCCCGGAACCTGCGGAGTGTCAGCGCCCACTGGCTGGTCGGCTTTTCGGTGAGGAGATTCGCGTCCTGGGCGCTCGCCTCGAGGAGTTCTACGGTTTTCTTGGTTCCCATGGAGCTACTTCACCCGGATCCTCGGGTCGAGGTAGCCATAGGAGAGGTCGACGAACAGGTTGACGATGACGTATCCCGCCGCGATAACCACGGTGAAACCCTGGACGACGGCGTAGTCCCTTCCAATGATGGCATCGAAGAGCGCTGTCCCGACACCGGCGAGCTTGAACACCGTTTCGGTGAGGACTGCCCCTCCGAGCAGCAGACCGAGTTGGAGCCCGATGATGGTGACGACGGGAAGCAGGGAGTTGCGCAGCGCGTGGCGTGAGACGACCCTGCGTTCCTTGGCACCCTTGGCGCGGGCGGTGCGGATGTAGTCCTTGTTCATCGCTTCGAGGAGCGAGCTACGGGTGATACGAGCGATGATCGCAAGCGGGATCGTTGCGAGCGCCACGGCTGGCAGGATCATGTGTTTGACGAGATCCCAGAAGATCGACCATTGCGCCGTGATGAACGTGTTGAAGATGTAGTGGTTGGCGATGTACTCGTTGAACCTCGCCCAGAAGGTGCCCTCAGTGAGGTTCCATCCCCATGCCTCGTAGTAGGGGATGGGGAACACGCCCGCGGATAATCGACCGCCGGGAGGGAGGGCGAACGGTGTGTCTTTCATCACGACGGCGAAGAGGTAGGCAAGCATGAGTCCAAGCCAGAACACGGGCATGGAGACGCCGATGTTGGCGAATGCCATCGTGCCGCTATCGATGATCGTGTTGTGCTTGCGCGCAGCGAGGATGCCAAGAGGCACACCGCCCGCAACGGCGATGAAGAGGGCAGACATGGCGAGTTCTGTTGTCAGCGGCAGCCGTTCGATGAGGAGTTGCGTGACTGGCCGTGAGAATCGGACCGATTCACCCAGATTGAAGGTGAGGACGTTCTTCATGTAGATGACCAGTTGCACGAAGATCGGATCGTTGAGACCGTTCTCCTCGTTGAACTGTTCGCACGCCGCGGGGGTCGCTCGTTCGCCGAGCATCGAGGTGCACGGGTCTCCAGGGATAGCCCGCATCAGCAGGAACACGACGATCATGATCCCGAACAGCACGGGAATGGCGAGCAGGGTTCGT
>CAYUJA010000165.1:0-4323 GCA_964444875.1 uncultured Acidimicrobiaceae bacterium
CGAGCGTGTCTCGAATCAGGCATCGCCCTCCTCGGCGGTGAGACTGCCGAACACCCGGGAGTGATGGACCACGAGCAGTTCGACATCTCAGCCACCGCCCTCGGCATCGTCGAAAAGGGTGAAGAGATCGACACCTCCCTCGTTGCCGCCGGCGACGTGATCATCGGCGTGCCCAGTCCGAACCTTCGTTCCAACGGATTCTCTCTGGTGCGCGCCATCATCGCCGATCGGCTCCCCCTCGACGACCCGTTCCCGGGAACGACATCCACGACGGCCCAGGTCCTGCTCGAACCAAGCGTCGTCTACTCCACAGCGATCGTCGACCTGCTGGCAAGCGTCACCCCCCACGCCCTTGCGCACATCACCGGCGGCGGCCTGCCTGGCAACATCGTTCGCATCCTTCCGGAAGGGACCATGGCTGTTGTCGAGACGTCGAGGTGGGAAGCGCCGCACGTCTTCGATGTCCTACAGAACCTCGGTTCTGTAGACGAACACGAGATGTTCAGAACTTTCAACATGGGTATCGGGTTCGCCATCGTGGTGACGGAGGCAGATGCCGACGCGACGCTGTCCTCGCTGCAGGCACATAACCTCGAGGCGCACGTCATCGGCCGGATCGCCGAGGGCACGAGAACCGTGGAGATCGTGTAGCGAGCGGCAGACCCGCTTGTGCCCCCCAGGAAGGGAGGACCTCCGAAGGGTCTTCGTCGTACCGCGCTCGCAGGCTCGCAGACCCCCCTCGCTCGAAGACTCGCTTGTCCCCCCTAAAGGGAGGACCTCCTAGGATCCTCGCCGCTGGCGGGTAGTTGCTGACGGCTGACGGCTGACGGCTGACGGCTGACGGCTGATAAGTATCCTGAACACTGATGCAAACACCCCTCTTCATATTCGCCATCATCGCCGGCGGATTGGTCCTCGGGTTGATCGCTCGATGGCTCCTTCCCGGCGACCAGCGCATGTCTCTGGCAGAGACGACCCTGATCGGCATGGTCGGTGCCGGCATCGGCGCAACAGGCGTCAACGTGATCTTCGGCGCTGAGGAACTCAACCGACTATCGATGGCAACGATCATCGGGGCGATCATCGGATCTGTACTCGTGCTCGCCGTCGGATCGTGGCTTGCAGACCATTTCGGGTGGCGTGACACACCAGATCGCGACATCACCCAGGTGATCTCTGACGGAGAATCTGGGAGTGTCGAGTTCAAATCCACAGCGAGGATCAACCTCCACACGGGGCAGCGAGACCCCAAGATCGAACTGGTGATCGCCAAGACCGTCGCCGGTTTCCTCAACGCCGACGGTGGAACACTCATCATCGGAATCGACGACGATGGCAACGCTCTCGGCCTCGACGACGACCTTGCGGTCATGAAGGCGCCGGACCATGACCGGTTCGAACTCTGGCTCACAGACTTTCTCGATACCGCACTCGGATCACCCGCGATCGCCTTCGTCAGCGTAGACTTCGAGCCATACCAGGGAAACTACGTCGTTGCTGTGAGGGTGTTACCTTCAGACAGTCCTGTCTACGTCAACGAGCCCAAAGGGAACAGAACCGCGGATTTCTACGTCCGCATGGGAAACTCAACCCGGAAACTCCTCACAGACGAGTTCGCCGACTACGCCCGATCGAGGTGGAAATGACCAACAGCGCTCCCTACCCGGTGGACTTCATAGTTCCCGTTGACGACGAAGAGAGAAACCGGGGCCTCGCAGCACTCGGACTGATCCTCTTCGCAAAGGCGATACTGTTGATCCCCCACCTCTTCGCACTGCTTGCGTACGGGATCGCGGTGCAGTTCGTCGTGTGGATCGGCTACTGGTACATCCTGTTCACCGGGGGCAAACCCTTCTGGGTCGAGAACCTGGAGGTGATATTCCTCGAATGGACCAGCCGCACCTTCGCCTGGTTCACCAGCACGACGGATGTCTACCCGACCTTTGGGACAAACGGGGACCACCCTGCACAGGTACTCGTCGAAGAAGCCCCTGAGCCCCAGAGCCGGCTCCTTGCAGTTGCGGGAATCGTGTTTCTCCGTACGCTGCTTGCCGTTCCCCACCTGTTCGTGCTGTTGTGGCTCACGCTCGGGACGCTGTTCCTTGCGTGGTATGGCTATCTGATGATCCTCATCTACGGCTCGCTGCCGCTGTGGCTGCACTACTACTTCGTTGGGTTCCACCGGTGGTGGGCACGAACGTGGGCATGGATCGCAGCCCTCACCGACGAATACCCACCCTTTTCGCTCAAGCCTTAGGACTTTGGCGTCCAGAACCGCCATATATGGCGGAAACGGACGCCAAAGTCCTGAAAGTCAGCCCTCGGCGGGGGTGCGTTTGCGGCGGAGGGTCAGGAACAGCCTGGCCACCAGATAGGCGAACAGGGCGAAGATCCCGATCGGGATGATCGCAGCGCTCGCCACGATCAAGAAACCGACCGTTGCGAGCAGCACTTCGCCGGCCTGTTGGAACGCCCGTGCGATCGGCCCATCAGCGGCCGGAACCGCAGCTACCAGCGGCTCGTCCGGTACTTCAGTGAGCCCGACGGTCAACGTCGCGAACTCCGTCCGGGAATCGAGATACCGCAAGCGGCCCTCGATCTGCTCGATGTTCAAGAGAACATCCTGCATCCGGGTCTGGAGAGTGACGAGTTCCTCGATCTTCGTTGCTTCCTCCATCAGTCGTGCGTAGAACGCTTCCTGCTCAGACCAGTAGCTCAACCGTCCCTCGAGGTCGACGTACTCCTCCGTCACATCCTGGCTGGACATCGAAGACGACACAGGATCTCCGAGGCCTTCGACCCGTGCCACGGCATCGTCGAAACGATCGCTCGGGATCCGGATCGTGAACCACCCCACCGCATACCGGTTCTCTTCGTAGGTCTCGACCATCGTCTCAGCAGACGACACATACCCGCCGAGGTCCGCAGCGATCGCCCGGACCTGGTTCGCTGTGGTTCCGAAGGCACCTGGCTTGATCCGCAGATCGACCGTACCGTCTCGAATCACCCTGGCATCGAGGGAGTTGCTGCCGGGGTCGATAGCGACCACAGAAACACCGTCTCCCTCGAAACGAGCCGCTTCCACGGCAGCTTCGTCGCTGAAGTCCTCACCCCCGGAGAACTCGACTGAGTCGGGTTCCGCCGCGATCGCCACGACGCTGTCCGGGCCGGAATCGTCGCTCGCAGAACAGGCCGCTACGACGAAGGCGGCCACCACCATAATGGCCGCCGCTCTGATCCACTTCCATCTCCTCATCGGTCTCGATGGTTTCATGTCTCTCTCCATTCTGTTGTACCGGTTCCCCAACCGGCTACAGCTACGACGGTCGCGACCGGCGATCGGGTTCCGGGGACGAAATGAGTTCTCCGTTTTCCGTTTTCCGTTTTCCGCTGTTCGAAGAGAAGAAAGCACAGACGGAAGCGTCTGGCTGATGGCAGACATCTGAGTACGCTTCTTTCCATGGATCATGTAACAATCCCATCTTCAGATGTCATCTCGGTTGAGTTCGACGACCGCGTCGCGATCGTGTGGTTGGATCGGCCAGAGCAACGGAACGCGTTCGCCGGAGAGTTCTGGGCGGATCTTCCGCAGGTCATGCGCGCCCTTGATGGCGACGACGATACGAGGGCCATCGTGATCGCAGCAAAGGGGCCTTCGTTCACGGTGGGCATCGACCTGAAGGCCTTCGGCCCGACGCTGCTCAACGGTGGCATCGATCCGGCAGACGCGGACCAGCCGACATCCGACATCGCGAAACGACGCGCCACCTACGCGATGGTGAAACGTCTCCAGGCGACGTTCACGTCGATCGCTGAGAGTTCGAAACCTGTCATCGCTGCAATCCACGGTCACTGCATCGGAGCCGGTATCGACCTGATCACCGCATGTGACATCCGCTATGCGGCAACGGACGCCATCTTCTCCGTGAGGGAAACCAAACTCGCGATCGTCGCGGACGTCGGAACGCTTCAGCGCCTCCCCAAGATCATCAACCCGGGACATCTCGCCGAAATGGTGTACACAGGCAGGGACTACACGGCAGACGAGGCAGCGAGCATGGGACTCGTCACCAGGGTCGTTGCCGACGCCGAAAGTGTGCTCGCCGCAGCGATGGGCACTGCACGCGAGATCGCGGCGAACTCACCCCTTGCCGTAGCCGGATCCAAAGCCGTGCTCAACGGTGGTGAGGGCAGGACCGTGGAAGAGGCACTCGACTACGTTGCACTGTGGAACACTGCGTTCTTACAGTCCAACGACCTGCTCGAAGCCGTCACGGCCTACATGCAGAAGAGGCCGCCGGAGTTCACGGGGGACTGAGGGAC
>CAYUJA010000166.1:0-4315 GCA_964444875.1 uncultured Acidimicrobiaceae bacterium
GTAGGCAGACATCCCGACGAGTTTGAGGACGTCATGGACCCGCCCAACCCTGTCGGCACCGCGCACGCCGTATCCAACGTTCTCTGCCACGGAGATGTGGGGGAACAGGGCATAGTCCTGGAACACCATGCCGACGTTTCGCTTCTCAGGGGGAACGTCCTTGCCCTTCCCTGCAACGACGGTGTCGCGGATGGTCACGGTCCCGGCCGAGGGGTGCTCGAACCCTGCGATCACCCGCAGCGCCGTGGTTTTCCCACATCCCGAGGGGCCGACGAGTGCGACGAGGGCTCCCTGGGGAACCTCGAGCGAGAAGTCATCGAGCGCCACGGTGTCACCGAACGCGACGGTGATGTGAGATGCAGTTATCAACGGTTCTGTCATGTGTCCTACGCGTCTTTCGGCTTGATCGAAAGGTAATAGACGGGAAGGACCGACACAGCGATCAGGATGAGCGAGGATGATGCCGCTCTGGCGTACAGGCTCTCATCAGCGGCGGACCAGATCCTCACGGCGAGCGTCGTGAATCCCGGCGGGCTGAGCAACAGCGTTGCCGGGAGTTCCTTCAACGTGGTGACGAACACCAGGGCACCACCGGCGAGCAATCCACGGGCCATCAGGGGAAAGGTGACGCGAAGGTAGGTCGCGATCGGCCCCTTGCCAAGCGAGCGCGACGCATCCTCCAACGCAGGGTTGACCTGTAGCAGTGACGCTTTTGCCGCCGACGTTGCCTGGGCCAGGAACATCGATGCGTACACGATGCCGAGCACCGCGATCGTCTGGTACACCGGCGTTGCATACCTGATGGTGAATGCGACGACGGCGATGGCGATCGTGATGTGGGGGAGGGAGAAGATCGTGAACACGCCGCGCTCGATCCAGCGCGTCGAACGCGACGCGAACCGTACGGCCAGAACGACGATCGGGATCGCGGCTGCCATCGCCAGGACGGCCCCCATCGTGCCCGCGGTGAGTGATCCGCCGACCGCTTTCCATGGCACGACGATGTCGGTACCAGCATTGAGGCCCCGGACGATCCACGACACGAGGACCGTGATGGGGATGAACACACCGAGAGCGGCCGTTGAAACCAGGGCGACGATCGCACCGGTTCGTTGGCCGGTGCTGAGCCGGTACCGCGTCGGGGGCCGTGATGCCGAGCGTGTGAAGTACGAACCTTTTCCCCGTGTGCGCTGTTCTGCCCAGATGATCACCCCCGCAATGGCGATCAACGCGATGGACAGCACGATTGCGGGTGTCCGGTCGAGTCGTCCGGAGTACTGGGCGTAGATCACGCGTGTGAAGGCGTCGAAGCGCATCAGCGAGACAGCGCCGAAGTCCGACAGCGTGTAGAGGGCAGCGAGGAGTGCACCTGCTCCGATCGCAGGACGCAGTTGGGCCAGGATCACCGTTCGGAACACGCGTGAGGGTCCGGCGCCAAGGCTCCGTGCGACCTCCTCGAGCGCGGGGTCGATCTTCGTGATCGCAGCTGCTGTGATGAGGTACACATAGGGATACGTTGCGATCGTGAGCGCCAGCCACGCCCCGGGCAAGCCGATCAGGTACGGAGTTGCGAGGCCTGTGAGGTCGGCGATCAATCCCCGGGGGCCGGATGCTGAGATGAAGGCCAGTGCCAGGACGTACGACGGGATCACGAGGGGGAGGGCGAATAGGATCCCCCAGACCCTCTTGAAACCGATGTCCGTCCGCGCCAGGATCCATGCACCGCCCACGCCTATCACCGTGGCCGAAGCGGTCACCAGTCCGGTCAGGGCGAAGCTACGCCCGACGAGGCGCAACGTTCGCATGGACATCAGGGTGTTCCACGCAGCGTCCGATGCCCCGAAGGCTCTGGCGAAGAGGAACAGAACGGGGACAACGACAGGAACGAGGACCGCAACGGCTGCAACCCACAACCACCACGGGGCGGACCTCCTGGTTTCGGTCGTTCCTCCTGGTGCCGCCGCAGGTGTCCCCGCGATGACGATGTCGACATCGACGATCGATTCCGACTGTGTCACAGGAGCCCGGCCTCGGCAACGAGGTCCGTGGCGGTGTCGAGAACCGTTGCGAGCTGGGAGAGGTCGATCGGCGGTGTCGGTATCGTGTCGATTGGTGGAAGGATCTCAACGGCGCTGATCCCTGGGACGAGTGGGTACTCGAACGTCTCGAGGGCGAAGTAGTTCTGCGCCTCGTCGCTGAGCATGAACTCGATGAACTGTTGTGCTGCATCCTTGTTCTGTGAGCTGGCCAGGATCCCGGCACCGGCGGGCATCACAAGCCCTCCGGCCGTCGCGACCTCGAAGAAGTAGTTCGCCCCAGGGGCGTTCGGATCCTCCTGGAGCGCTCGCAAGAGGTAGTAGTGGTTGACGAGTCCGACGGGTATCTGGCCGTCGTTCACGGCTGCGACGATGGGAGAGTTCTTCGGGAACCTCGGGGAGTCGTTCGCGGCCATGCCTTTGAGCCACGAGAGTGTTGCTTGCTCTCCGTCGGTGAGGATCTTTGCGGCAACGAACGCAAGGAACGACCCGTTGGTCGGGGCGATACCGACGAGGCCTTTCCACTCGGGGTCGGTGAAGCCGTCCTCGGTCTCTGGGAGATCAGACGGATCCACGATACTCGTGTCGTAGACGACGACCCTGGCGCGTCCCGACGTCCCGACCCACATCCCGCCTGTGTCTGAGAACCGGTCGGGGACCTGAGAGAGGAGGTCCGGTGGGAGTTGCGTGAACAGTCCGGCCAGGGCAACCGTTCCGAGCGACGCAGGGTCCTGGGCGAAGAAGACGTCTGCGGGTGAGTTGTCCCCTTCCTCGGTGATCGTTGCGGCCAGATCCGCCGAACCCGCGTACTTGACCCGCACGGCGATTCCCGTCTCCTGGGTGAACTGGTCGATCAGCGGTTGGACGAGTTCTTCGGAACGGCCGGAGTACAACGTGATCTCGTCCCCGCTCGAACTCGAGCAAGCAGCAGCGATCAAGACGATGGTGAACGCAAGTGCGATGATCCGTTTCATGGTGTCCCTGATCTGTCGGTTGGTCCTGACCACCGAGTGTATTACCACTATGGGCGTAGGTACAATAGGGGTGGTGGTCTCCCTCGCCGCCGATCGTGTGCGGTTGGGTGTCGCGTGAACATGCACCTGGCGCCCTCGGTCGACAACGTGGGCTGCCGGGATGTACGCTAGCGGCATGAACCATGGGGGACACGGTTTGTACGGTTTGAGGTCGCTTGCCATCGTCGCCGCCGGCGCGCTGGTGGTTGCGGCGTGTGCAACCGCGGCGAACACCACCGATCCCGCCGGACCCGGTAGCGCGAGTTCGACAGTGTCGGTCTCCTTCGTGACCTCGACGACCGGGGTGGAGGAGCAGACGGATCCGTCGACGCAGCCCGCTTCTGAGGTGTTCGTTCCGTTGAACCTCGACATCGGTACCTGTTTCGACGACGTACCTGCCGACACCGAGTTGGTTACACCAGACAGTGTCCCCGTCGTCGAATGCGCGGCTGCCCATGACAACGAGGTATTCGCCAACTTCGATGTCGGCACAGGGGAGTTCCCTGGTGCCTCTGAGATCCAGGCGATGTCGGACAGCCTGTGCTTTGGTGCTTTCGAGAGCTACATCGGTGGTTCGTACGATACGAGTGTGTACGACTTCAGCTGGTACTTCCCGACCCGGGACTCCTGGGATGTCGGTGGTACCAACATCATCTGTTTCGCCTACAACATCGAATTGACGAAGATATCGGGGTCGATCAACGGGAGTGACCAATAGCGGTACGATGTCCGTACCCGTGGACGGAAGGCGGCTGGGATGACACGGATCGGAGTGGTGGCGTTCGTCGCTTTCGCGGTGTTCCTGTCGGCATGTAGCGCCGGGGTTCTCGCGCTCGATGTTGGGTCGTGTTTCGACGACCCCGCCGACATAGCCCAGGTGGGAGCTTCAGACATCGTGGTCGTTGATTGCGACACGCCACATGACAACGAGGTGTTCGCCAACGTGGTGCTCACAGGAGACGAGTTCCCAGGCAGCGAAGTTGTGGCGGATCGCGCACTGGCACAGTGTGTGGACGCTTTCGGACCATACGTGGGTACAGCATACGAAACGAGCGTGTACGACATCTTGTGGGTCGGTCCATCGCAAGAAACCTGGGATGTGGGTGACCGCGTGGTGATCTGCGCCGCGTTCGATCCGGGTGGGGCCAAGACGACAGGACCGATCCAAGGCATCGGCCGGTAGCCCAGCCGTACGTATTACGTACTTCGTACTTCTCGGACGAGCACGGGGATCGTTCGTTCCTCTGGCGTGAGCCCTCCGTGGTG
>CAYUJA010000167.1:0-4297 GCA_964444875.1 uncultured Acidimicrobiaceae bacterium
GACTCCGTCCCTCTGCAGTCCCCCTTGAAAGGGGGACTGCTCTCAAGAAGGGCAGTCCCCCTGCCGTGAGGGACAGGCGAGCCTGCGAGCCAGGGGAGAGAAGAATCTTGCTCGAGGGGAGGTGTGACCGGCGGAGGGCGGTCGTGACGGGATCAGTCGCCGCTATCGCCGTCGCCGTCGCCGTCGTCGTCCTTGGGGCTCTCGTCGATCTCGATGTCGAGTTTCCCGTCCTCCAACTTGGCGGTGAACTCGGAAACGTGATCGTCGCTCTCGAACTTCACCTTGACCTCTGTGGGCCCGGACTTCTCGATCTCGGCGCTGTAGCCGATCTTCTTTGGAGCCGCCCCTACGAGGTTCACAACGTCGGATGAGTAGCTGATCGTGACGACACCAAGCGTGAGGTTGTAGGTCGCGGTCTGCGTCTCCGGTTCATCGGCCGGCGGTGGATCCTCGTCGTCTGGCGGTGGATCGGCGGGGGGCGGCGTCTCGGTGGTTGTCGTAGCCTCGGTGGTCGTCGTCACCGGCGTCTCGGTGGTTGTCGTAGCCTGGGTGGTCGTCGTCACCGATGTCTCGGTGGTCGTCGGTGCCGAATTTCCATCGGCCGACGTCGTCGAGGTCGTTCCCGACGACTCCGGTACGGCCGATGCGGCTGATCCAGACGGCTCAGATCTCGTCGTCGTTGTCGTACCCGATGTATCGGACGTCGACGCAGACGTCGTTCCCGATGACTCGGCCCCGGTGGTCTGTGTCGTCGCACCATCATCCGGTTCGTCGGCAACGACGTCTCCCGTCGTCGTCGTATCAGAGAACGTTTCGAGTTCCGGTTCAACGCCAATCGCCTGGACCGTGGCAGTTGTCGTGGCTGGTGCCGGTGTCTCCTGGGATATCTCGAGACCATTGACGACCACCTGCGTAGGGATCACGGTCCCCGGCATGTCGACACGGTTGCGGACCTGTGCGATCGCTCCCCACGAGAACGCGAGAGCAACCAACACGGTCAGCAGCCATCCCGTAGCGAGTTTGAACCAATTGGGCATGGCGCAATTGTCGCATGAGACCCGTTATACAACTCTCCCGAGAAGGTTAGGAGATTGCAAATTCTGCGACGCCGGGCAGGGTGCTGCTACGCACCCCGGCCATCGGCTTCGGTCTCTGGCCTCCGCTTGGCCTGAAGTACAGCTACAGCCCGATCGAGATCCACACGCTCGACCTCGACCGAGACGGAGTACTTGCCGAGCAGGCCGGGGTCTGTGATCACCGAGGCGGGGATACCCGCATCGTTGAGTGCCTCCCATGCCTCTTCAGCCACTTCGCGGCTGATGAACACACCAGCGGTCGCACTGTTTCCGAGAATACCCATCAGCCGTCAGCTCCTCCTGTGAAGTTCCATGAAGTCAGCCGCATCGACGGCGCATGCACCAGGAGCGGCCCGAACTCCGAATCAGCGAAACGGGCGTCGTCCGCGATGGCCTGCACGTTGCCTGGAGCAAGTGCGCCGATGAACGACTGCGTGAACCGCATGTTGGTGACCGCATCGGTGATCTTCCCGTTCTCGATCATGAATGTTCCGTTCCTCGTCAACCCGGTGACCACGAGCGACTTCGGGTCGAGGACCCTGCAGTAGTTGAAGGTCGACACGTAGATGCCGCGCTCCACCGACGATATCAAGCTTTCGACACTCGAGTCACCGCCACCGATGAACATGTTGACGGCGAACGGCCCGAACACCTCACCACCGGGAACAGCATGCCCCGTCGACTCGACGCCGGCCTTGGCCGCTGTGCGTCGGCTGTGCACGAGGGATCGTGTCACCCCGTGGCTTACCAGGCTGGTGCGACGCTTCGGGGTCCCTTCGACATCGAAGGGTACGAAGAGTGCCCTCGGGTCGGTTGCGTCGTCCCAGATGTCGATGGACGAGTCGAACTGTTGCGAGCCCGGTTCGGCGAACGACATCCCCTCCTGGGCCGTTTTGGCGTTGAAGCCATATGCGTTGAGGAAGACGCCGAGCGTTGCGACACACTCCGGGGACAGCACGACCTCGTACTCCCCTGGTTTGGTGTCGAACGGGTTGACACTGTCACGGGCACGTATGGCAGCCCTGGCCCCGACCGCCGCTGCATCGAGAGAGCCGAGTCTCGACCCTGCTGCATGCCCCGAGCCGGCCGAGGTTGCCGACTGGTGGATGCCGTCGATCACAGCTGTGGTGAAACGGCCATCGGCGCGCACTCCGTTCGTATTGCCGTACGCGTGGCCCCTCGACTCGGTCTGGCAGAATCCTGCAGCACGCAGGCCCTCGCCGGCGTCCACGAACGCCTTGACGGCCAGTGCACGCTCGGTGGGGTCTGCCTGGGCGGTCGCCGGGTCCCAGTGGTCGACGGCCGCGATGTCGACAGGCTCTCCGATACCAGGCCATTCCTCATCGACGGGTTGCTCACCGGCCGTTGCGAGTGTCGCATCGACGAACGCCGCAAGACCGTCGGGTGACGTCACCGTCGTGGTCGAACTCGACACCCTGCCGTCTACGGCAACCCTGAGCGTGACCTCGCTCGCATCCTCGGATACGTTCTGGTGGATGAACGAGTTCGCGAATCGCGTGAGTGACGATCTGCCGACGTCTGTGTACACCTCGGCATCTGCGCGCCCTGCCACCAACGCGATCGTCTGGTCGGCGAGGTCCCCGTGGCGCGTCATCCCTTCACCCCCACACGGACACTGGCGAAACGCCCGGGAGACGCGCTGTGGCCGGTGTGGGCGACCTGGACGGGTTGCCCTTTCCCGCAGTTCGGAATCCCCCAGTGGACGTGCTCAGAGGCCCCTGCAAGGCGGTCGAGGCTGCCCCAGAACTGGGGCGTGATACCGGTGTAGGTGGGGTTCTTGAGCATCCTCGTGATCGCGCCGTTTTTGACCTCCCAGCCGATCTCGCAGCCGAACTGGAAGTTCAGCCGTTTGTCATCGATCGACCATGATCGGTTCGTCTCCATATAGACACCGTCGTCCGTGTCCGAGATGATGTCGTCGAGGGTGCCCGTTCCCGGGAGCAAACCCACGTTCGTCATCCTGACCATCGGGAGCCTGTTGTACCCGTCGGCCCTCACCATGCCACCGGGAGGAAGGCCGGCTATAGCGGCCGAATCCCGGCCGGAGAGAACCCCGACCCAGATGCCATCTCGCACGATGTCGACCTCGCCGGCAGGTGTCCCCTCGTCGTCGTAGCCGAACGAGCCGAGCGCTCCTGGCAGGGTCGCGTCCGCGGTGATGTTCATCAGCTCAGACCCGTACCGGTGGACACCGAGCTTGTCGAGTTGCAGATGACTGGTGCCTGCAAAGGCAGCCTCCCACCCGAGGATCCTGTCGAGTTCGATCGCATGGCCGACAGATTCGTGGATCTGAAGGGCGAGTTGGGATCCTTCGAGGATCAGGTTGGTCTCCCTCTCCTCCATCTCGTGCGCGGTGAGCAGCGCAACCGCCTCCTCTGCCACCCGCTGTGCGTGGCTCTCGAAATCCCAGCGCCTCACGACCTCGTACCCACCGGTTTCGTACTGGCCGAACGATTGGGGATAGGAACGTCGCTGCGTCTCGGACTCCCCGATGGCTGTGGCATCGTAGCCCCCACCGCTTTCGACGATGTGCTGGTGGACTCGATGCCCTTGAGAGGAGACGAACCACTTGTTCGTGTCCCAGAACGTGAGGTTCCCCGTCGCGATCTTGACACCGTCGACACCCTGCATCGTCCTGGTCACCGCAACGAGGAGGTCGACCTTCTCAGACAGGGACACGGTGAACGGATCCTCTGTGTGGGGCGTCTCCCACGACGTCTGGTCGACCGGGACATCGGCGAACTCCATGGGAGGGCCGGGTACCAGGCCAGAAGCCTTCGCTATCGCCGCTGCACGCTCACCTGCTGCCCGCACCGCCCTGTCGGAGAGGTCGGCCGTGGCTGCAAATCCCCATGACGACCCGATCAGCGCCCGGACACCGACACCGGCGTGCTCGGAACGGTCGAGTTGGGACAGGTTCTGGTTCTGGACGTTGATCGTCTCGGCTCGACCGACGACGACCCTGGCATCGGCATAGGCCGCGCCTGCATCGAGTGCGCCCTGAACGGCGAGTTCAGCCGAATCGAACACACATCCTCACTTCATCGTTGCCGGTTGACCATCCAGATTAGTCCCTCTCCCCCAGCTTGCTGGGGGAGATATCCCGAGGAACGAGGGATAGAGGGGGAACTTCTCCCCCGGCTTTGCGGGGGAGATGTCGAGGAACGAGACAGAGGGGAAATTCTCCCCCGGCTTTGCGG
>CAYUJA010000168.1:0-4294 GCA_964444875.1 uncultured Acidimicrobiaceae bacterium
AGCGGCTCAGTGTGTGGCTATCACCCGGATGTGCCACCATGCGTTTGGTGAGGATCAGTTCGCTCATCCGTCTTCACCGGCCGATCCGAACGGCCCGAACGCCGGGACGGGAGCGATGGCGCCTTCGGGCTCGGTCGATCCCCAGTCGAACGAACGTTGACCTCCGAAGAGTTGCTGCATCTCGTCGGCGAGCACGACCTCTGGCCGTGTGCTGTTGAGCCACTCGACGAGCTTCTGGGCAGCCGAACCGGTGAGCCCTTCGACGAGTTCGTAGTTCACCTGGACGGCCGGCGCGCCGCCGCACGCCCCGATGCACTCGACGTGTTCGACGCTGAACGTCCCATCAGGCGATGTCTCGCCGTGGTGGGCGCCACTGGCCTGCTCGACAGCTTCGAGAACATCGTCGGCACCCAGGAGATAACACGAGATCGAGGTGCACACCGACACGAGGTACGTCCCAACACGTTCCCGCTTGAACATCGTGTAGAACGAAGCAACAGACTGAACCTGTGCGGGGGTGACCCCGGTGAGTTCAGCGACCTCACGCATCGCGTCGTTGGACACGTACTCGTGCTCGAGGCTTGCCACATACAGAAGCGGCATGATCGCCGAGCGTGGCTCAGGATACGAATCGAGGATCTTGTGTGCCCTGCCCTGGTTCGCCTGGGACCACGTGACGATCGTTGGGTTCATCGGTCGACGTCCCCCAGCACAGGATCCGTTGATGCAAGCGCTGCGATGAGGTCCGCAATGAGACCGTCGCTCATCATCGTCGGGAGCGACTGGACCGCTGCGAACGATGGAGCGCGCCAGTGCATCCGCCATGGTTTGGCTCCACCCTTGGAGACCATATAGCAGCCGATCTCGCCTCTGGGCCCTTCGACCGACTGGTACGCGGTCCCTGGGGGCACCACGATGCCGGCCGTGAACAGCTTGAAGTGGTGGATCAACGCTTCCATCGACTCATCGATGCGTTTACGCGGCGGTGGCGTGACCTTCGGATCGGGCGTGCGATAGTCGCCGGGTGGCATCGTTTCGAGGACCTGTTGCACGATGCCAAGCGACTGCCTGATCTCTGCGATGCGTATGTGGTACCTGTCGTTGACGTCACCGTGGAGACCGAGAGGGACATCGAACTCGTACTTCTCGAAACCGCAGTACGGCATGACCTTGCGGAGGTCGAAGTCGATGCCCGACGCCCTCGCCAGCGGACCGGTGATACCGAACTGTTTGCATTCTTGGGGGGTCAACACGCCGATGCCGATCGTGCGATCGAGGAAGATGGGGTTCTCGTTCAGGAGCTCTTCGTACTCATCGACGCCGTCGTTGACCGCCTTGATCAGATGGACGATGTCGTCCTCCCAGCCGTCTGGCAAGTCCGCAGCGACACCGCCGGGACGGATGTAGTTGTGGTTCATCCGCAAGCCGGTCGTCTTCTCGAGGAAGTTGAGGCAGACCTCACGCTCACGCCACCCGTAGATCATCATGGACAGCGCCCCGATGTCCATCCCCATCGTCGCTGTTGACAGCAGATGGCTCGCAACGCGGTTGACCTCGGTCATCAGCACACGGATGGCGTCAGCGCGCTCCGGCACGCCGATGTCGAGCAACTGCTCAACGGTGAGAGAGAAGGTGAGTTCGTTGTGGAGCGGAGCGAGATAGTCCATCCTGGTCACGTTCGTCGAACCCTGCGCGTACGTGAGGGTCTCGGCGGTCTTCTCCATGCCGGTGTGGAGGTAACCGATGATCGGCTTGACCCTGCGGACGGTCTCTCCTTCGAGTTCGACCTGGAGGCGCAGCACACCGTGTGTCGATGGGTGCTGGGGCCCCATGTTGATGATCTGACGCTCTTGTTCGATGGCGACGACGGGGTCGATGAAGTCGTCCTCGACGGCGGTGCCTTGCTGTATGTCGAGCGCAGGTTCCACGTCACGCGGGAGGAGTTCTTGTGCCCCCTCGTCCGTCGTGGTGGCGAACGGCATCCGCTCTTCTGTCCCCGACACCCACAACTCGTGCAGTCGACGGCGCTCCTGGGCGACGGTCTCGTCGACAGGGCCTTCGATGGTCACGTCATCGGCGTCGGGTGTGGTGTCGCGCGTGTCGGTCACAGGTCCACGCTCCCTGCCTTGAACTCGACGGGGATCGCCCCGATGTCGTAGTCCTTGCGGAGGGGATGGCCTTCCCAATCGTCTGGCAACAAGATCCTGGTGAGGTCCGGATGGCCATCGAACACGACACCGACGAGGTCGTACGCTTCACGCTCGAAGAAGTTGGCTCCAGCGAACACGCCGGTGAGGGTCGGCACGGTCGGGTCGTCGTATGGCACCCTGGTCGAGATGATGATGCGATGCACATCCGACATCGAGATGATGTTGACGGCGACCTCGAACCGGGGAGCCTCGGAGAAGTGGTCCACCGCTGTGAGGTCGATGAAGGTGTCGAACCCGGCGTCGGCTGCTGCCTGGGTGAAACCCACCCAGTTTGATACCGGGACAGATATCGCATCGTAGACAACGTCACTCGACGCGTACCGCTTCGTTGTGAACGTTGCTTCGGGGAACGCTTCGATCAGGGCAGCGACGCTGGCGACGTCGGGGAGGTCACGTTGGACGACTGCCTCGTCGTCGGCTTCGGTCGCCTCTGTCGGCATGATCTCGTCGGTCATCTCAGAGCAACCCCGTTGAGCGCTGGATCTCTCCGGACATGATCTTGTCATGGAGTGTGAGGATGCCGTGCATGAGCGACTGAGGCCCCGGAGGGCACCCGGGGACATAGATGTCGACCGGCACGACCTCGTCAACTCCTTGCACGAGAGCGTAGTTGTTGAACATGCCACCCGTGGATGCGCACGCACCCATGGAGATGACCCATTTCGGCTCTGCCATCTGGTCGTACACCTGGCGAAGCACCGGCGCCATCTTCTGGGAGACGCGCCCAGCTACGATCATGAGATCCGCCTGGCGAGGGCTGGCACGGAACACCTCCATACCGAACCGTGCGAGATCGTTGTGGGCGGCACCTGTTCCCATCATCTCGATGGCACAGCATGCAAGGCCGAACGTCGCAGGCCACATCGACCGGGTACGTGCCCACGACGCGCCCTTTGCCATGGTGGTCATGAGGAACCCCGGGCCCTCTGAGACTCCTGCCATCAGGCCGCCTCTTCGAGTTCGACGCCAGGTGCGACGACCTTGCGATAGCGGGCCCTGCTTGCAACGTTCCAGTCGAGTGCGCCGCGCTTCCACACGTACGCCAGGGTCTCGATGAGCATCAGCATGAAGAGCACGACCGCACCGATCCCTGCCCAGCCGAACTGGTCCATCCGCACGGCCCACAGGAACAGGAAGATGATCTCAACGTCGAAGATGACGAAGAGCATCGCCACGATGTAGAACTTGACGGGGAATCGTTGCACCGGTTCCTGGAGCGGCACGATCCCGCACTCGTACGGTGCCAGCTTCTCGGGCGTCGGGTTGTTGGGGGCGACGAGCCTCGAGAGCATCAGCGAACCAAGGGCGAAGGCCACGCCGAGCACGGTCATCAGAGCGATCGGAAGGTAATCAGCAAGCTCCATAGCCGAGAGGTTACAGGGACAGTGATGGCATCAGAAATCAGCGAGTCGACCATTCAGGGATACGACGCGCCGATGCTCGGCAAGGTCGGTTGCTTCCTAGGCTCCCCGATATGAAAGCGACGATCCCCGCGGCAACGGTTGAGCGGCTGCCCGTCTATCTGAGATGTCTGTCCGACCTGGCCGCCACCGAGCACCGATGCTCTTCTGACGACGTGGCTGCGGCAGCAGGAGTCAAGAGCGCTCAGGTCCGCAAGGACTTCTCATACCTCGGTAGTTATGGAACTCGCGGTGTTGGGTACGACATCGAAGATCTCAGGGTGGAACTGCGAAAGGTGCTCGGCCTCACACGGAAACACCCTGTGATGATCGTCGGTGCGGGGAACCTGGGGTTCGCCCTGGCCAACTACAAGGGTGTCGCCAAGTGGGGCTTCGATATCGCAGCCATCGTGGACATCGCAACCCCGAAGGTGGGGCGAACCGTCAACGGCCTCACGGTCGAGTCGGTGCACGACCTTGCCGACATCGTGGCCGAGCGTGACATCGAGATCGGGATCATCACCGTGCCGGCGTCGTCGGCACAGAGCGTCGTTGAGCGTCTCGCGGATGCGGGCGTGACCTCGATCTTGAACTTCGCCCCGACGGTCATCCGGCCACCAGAAGGCGTCACCATCCGCCGTGTAGACATAGCAGTATCCCTCGGCATCCTCGCGTTCTATATGA
>CAYUJA010000169.1:0-4231 GCA_964444875.1 uncultured Acidimicrobiaceae bacterium
CTTCCCGCGCATATATCTCGACGGGGTGCAGCACCTCGAACCCGGCATCGAGGTAGCGGCGAAGCTGCATCTCACATCCCGCGTTGGCGGAGGCGACAAGCGTGACACCTGTTGCATTCACCTTCGCTGCTTTGGCGATGCCGAGTGCTTCTGAAGTCTCGGGATGATCCACCTGGTAGACACCTGCGGCGCCGCAGCACAGCCCCCCTGGATCCGCATCGACCACCTCGTACCCGGCGGCGCGCAATATGGCCCTTGGCTGATCGGTGATGCCCTGCCCGTGTTCGAGGTGGCACGGATCCTGTACGACCACTTTCCGCCCGTTGGGTGGGAGCGTCGGCAGGCGGCCTTGCGTTATGGCCGACGCGATGATCTCGGTGACGTCGAACGTCCGGGAACCGAAGGCAGCACCAGCGTCCCCGTAGCGGCCGTACCCCTTGAGATGGGCGCCGCATCCCGCCACGTTGACCACGATCGCTGAAGAACCTCCGAGAGCACCGATGTTGATCTCGGCCATATCTGCGGCATCGTCGACGAATCCCGAGTGGCTCGCCAGGGCGCCGCAACAGGTTTGGGATTCGGGCGCATCCACGCCGTAGCCGGCTGCGAGGAGAAGCTCGATCGTTGCCTTGTGGATGTCACTGAACCAGGTGTCCACGAGGCAACCGGTGAACAGAATGACCCGTTCTGCGTCCTGGCGACCCCACGAACCCCCACGGGCAGACGGAAGAGGCAGGGGAAGTTCCCGCAGGCCACCTGTTGCATCACCTACGACGGGCAACAGCTTCAGAAGCCCGATGCGCTGCAACGCTGCTGCCTCCAGCGACGCCGCGCGCATGAGCAACGGTGAGCCGAGGGCGGTGCTGAGCGCGAACCGGCGCACGGTCTGGCGAGGCTGTGGCACCTGGGCGATGGCCTCGGCACGAGCAGCCTCGATGATCGACCCGAACGGGACAAGCGACGGGCATGCGGTTTCACACGCCAGACACTGAAGGCAGAACCCCGTGATCTCGTCGAAGCGCTCATCGACATCGGCTCGCCCCTGATCCACAGTCGCGATCGCAGCGAGCCTTCCCCTCGGCGACGCCGTCTCATCGCCCGTGAGCCGGAAGGTCGGGCACACAGGGAGACACAGACCACAGGTCACACACGAGTCGATATCGACGCTGGCAGGGGGGTGGTCTGTCACCCACACCATCACAGCCCTCCAGGGAGAGCACCGGGATGGCACACGCCGGCCGGGTCGAAGAGATCCTTCATACGTTGCTGGATCGACAGTGTCGACGGTGGGGTTCCCCAGCGCTCGAGGGACGTCAGTCCCGGGGTTTCAACGACGAGCGATCCGTAGAGATCTTCCGCCCACCGCCGCAGATGGTCGATCGACGCGGCATCCAGGGCTGTCAAACCGCAATCGACCAGTCCGACGCCGTGCTGGGCGACGAACCAGTCCGGGGACAGTTCGCCGATGACCCGGATCGCTGCTGTGGTGTAGCGTGGAGGCACCCGAAGCGATACCGCGACCAGAGACCGCTGACTCTTGGGCCACTGAAAACCGGCGGAAGCATCACCACCGAGTGCCGCGACTTGACGATCGACCGTTGCTTCATCTCCCTCGAGGTACACGGACGACCCGGCCGAAGTTTCGAGGATCGCCATCGGTTTGTACACCGACATGACCGCTGCCGATGGGTCTTGGATCGCAACGGTCACCCTGTGCGGCGACGCCGGCCACAGCTTCAAACATACCGAGGTGATGACACCGAGGGATCCGAGGGACCCGGTCATGAGGCGCGGGATGTCGTAACCCGTCACGTTCTTGACGAGGCGGCCTCCGGCTCGTATGACCTCGCCGTACCCGGTCGCCATGGTCACCTCTAACACACGGTCCCTGGTCGGCCCGTACTTCAGCCTGCGATATCCCGATGACCCAGACGCGACCACGCCTCCGACCGTCCGATCTGGAACCCCTTCCGGGAGCACCGCCGTGTGCCAGCGCTCTGCGAGTTCCGCTTCGAGGTCGACGAGTCTCGTTCCTGCACCGACCACGACGGTGAGGTCGTCTGGTTGGTAGTCGATGATGCCGGCGAGTCGCTCGGTCGAAAGGGCGATATCTGCCTCTGTCCCGGCAAGGGTCGAACCTGAACCGACGGGCACGACGCCGGCGCCGTGGGATGCAGCTGTAGTGAGCACCCGTGCGACGTCTTGCGCCGATTCGGGTGCTACGACGATCGGTGCCTCCACGCCCTCGATCTCTCTGCCGAGCACGATGCCGGCCAGTTCCTGCGCGAGTGTCGTCGAGGGTCCGCTCACAGACGCACCCCTGCTGCATCGAAGCAGCGAGAACCGCTCGGAAGCACCTTGTCGGGGTTCATGAGACCGTCAGGATCGAACGCCTCTTTGACACGTGCCTGGGCATCGAGGTCGACCGCTGTGTAGACGAGGGGCATCAGGTCTCGCTTCTCGACACCGATACCGTGTTCACCCGACAGCGACCCTCCGACGTCGATCGATGCTTTCACCATCTCTTTGGCGGCAGCCTGGACGGCTTCGAGCGCGCCTGGTTCCTTTGCGTCGAAAGCAACGAGAGGGTGGAGGTTCCCGTCCCCTGCGTGGAACACGTTGAGCATCGTCAGTCCGTGACGGTCCCCGATCTCGTAGATCTGGTGCATCACCTCAACGAGGCGGGTACGCGGGACAACGGTGTCGTGGAGGTAGTAATCGGGGGCCGCCTGTGCAACGGCCCCAAAGGCTGACTTTCTTCCCTTCCACAGGAGTGCCCGTTCGGTGTCCTCGGTGGCGATGCGCACATCAGTGGCATCATTGGCCCGTGCGATCGTCGAGATCCGGTCTGTATCAGCTTTCACCGTATCGGGGGTTCCCGTCACCTCGGCGAGCAGCACCGCAGCGGCGTCTGTGGGATACCCTGCGTGGACGAAGTTCTCGACGGCCGAGACCATCCGTTTGTCCATGATCTCGAGTGCGGCGGGGATGAGTCCCGACGCTATCACGTCAGATACGGTGCCGGCCGCGGACTCGACCGATGGGAATCCGATGAGCAACGTGGCAACATCCGGTGGGTTCTGGGTCAGGCGAACGAGCACCCTGGTGATGATGCCGAGTGTGCCCTCGGAACCGACGACGACCGCACGCAGGTCCAGGCCCGGTGTATCGGGCGCCTCGCCGCCGACGAGCACGATGTCGCCGTCGGGGGTGACGAGTTCGGCCGCATAGATATGGGCAACCGTGGTCCCGTCGGCGAGGCAATGGGGGCCGCCCGCGTTCGTTCCGACGTTTCCGCCAATGGTGCACGCCGACTGACTCGAAGGGTCGGGGGCGAAATGAAGCCCGATGGGGCTGAGTTCCTTCGAAAGGTCGAGGTTGATGACCCCCGGGCCGACCCACACCGATCTCCCCAAGGTGTCGACCTCGCCTATGGACGTGAAACGAGTGAGTACGACGAGCAGCCCCTGGCGTATCGGTACTGCGCCACCCGCAAGTCCCGTACCGGCACCACGAGGCACGATCGGGACACCGTGGCGGTTCCCAAGACGGACGATCGCAGCAACTTCCTGGGTTGTCTCAGGCAACACAGCCGCCAGAACATCACCCGTGACAACCCCGGAATCCTTGGCGAACACCGCAAGATCCAACGGATGGTGCCGCACACGCTCAGGTCCGAGCAGCCGTTCCAAATCCGCGATCAAGGTCATGGGGAGATCAGCCTACAGCTCACAGCCGACAGCCTACAGGTCACAGCCGACAGCCACCAGCCATCAGCCATCAGCCATCAGCCATCAGGATCGTTCTCCGTTCTCCGTCCTCCATCCTCCGAGCGCTCACCATGCCGATCGCGTGCTTCGGAAATGAGCGGGGTCAGCGAGTACGGTGCGGACTACGAGCAGTAGTACGATGAACGTTTCACGTAGCACGACCCCCGAACCGGTAGGGCTATGTCCGCGTATCGAGATAGGAGAGCGAGACCTCGAGTTCCACGGGGTGTTCGAAGAGAACTCGAGCGGGTCCCGTTCTGTGAGGCGGACTCCGGCCGCCATAGTCGTGTGGGCTTCGAACTCGCACCCTGAGCCGCGAGCGACACGATCAGATCGCGCATCAGTAGACAGCTACACCAGGCAACCGGCCAATACACAACCTCCGAGTCGTACTACGTCAATCGTTGTACGTAGAGGATCAGCGGATAGGCGAAAGCCTGTCTGTAGATGGACGATCTCAG
>CAYUJA010000170.1:0-4225 GCA_964444875.1 uncultured Acidimicrobiaceae bacterium
GAGGTCCCTGTCGATCACCGTTGTCTGCATCACGAGACAGTATCACTGCTCGAGAGGGTCGAGTACGCCTCTCACCCCGCCGCAGGGTTCACCAGGGGCTCGGAGCCGGGAGCGAGATCAGCTGGCCGAACCAGACGATGAGGAACGTCCGGTACCGACTCCTGGCATCGTCTGACATGGCGTCCGGCGCGTCTGTTCTGTCGGCTGTCGGCTGTTGACTGCGGGCTGACCGTGACATCATTGTTGTCGTCGGGATATCCCGAACAGTTGTCAAGTCGTTTGTTTCCCGAACGCGCCTGTATCGTCTCCCCCATGGTCAGATGGACAGGTTTCGTCGTTGCAGCGGTCGCTATCGCCGCGTGCAGTCCCGTGACGACGCCATCCGATACACGAGTGCCCGGTACAGATGTACGCCAGACCACGACCACCGCAGATGTTCACCCGACAACGACCACGGCCGGGACGGAAGACTTCTGCCTGGCCGGAGACCTCCCCTTCGTCGACAGCGGCCTTGCCGCGGCTGTCGGTGAAGACGTCGGAGACGCAGCCCAGATCGAAGAGATCCGCCTCGACCGGGCAGCGACCTGCGAGCGGGTCACGATCGCCTTCACGAACGGCAGCGGAGCGCCTGCAACGTCGATCGGCCCTACGGGGATCTCCGTCCTCGACTTCGCCGGCGTCGTGCGCATCGTTGTCGCGCCCGAGATCACAGCAACGGCCATTGCGGACACGCTCTTGGAAGGTGGGCTTGTCTTCGCGGCCACCGTTTTCCGAGACAAGACCGGATCTCTGGCTATCGACATCCGGGGAACTGACGACACTCCCCTCCTTGCACGGGCGTTCACGACGCTTTCACCCGCTGCCCTCGTCATCGATATAGCCACATCTGGCGATCTTTCTGCGCCGGCCGGCATTTCGGCCTCGGCACCCGCTGTGGTCGTGACACCGGTCCCCGGCCCGAACCTGTATCCATTGGTTGTCGAAGGATACGCGGCGCCGGGACTTCGCTCTATCAGGGTGCAACTCGGTACCGAGGATTCGACAGACGTCGATCTTTCCGTCGCACTCGACGGGAATATCGATGCCTGGCAGGCCTTCCGAGTTTCCCTCGTCGACGGACCCTCCGGCGCAGCGACCCTCTTCGTGGGAACCGCCGATGGCAACGACCAGCCACTTGATGGCACCGCCGTCCCGCTCGATCTTCCCTGAAGAAGAGGAACACGATGACGTCCAGAGGCGTTCTCTCCCAGGGCAACGTAAGGTGAACGAATGGATGCACGTGACAGCGAACTGACCTGGTTCGATGTCGGATCGGTCGACATCGTATCCGATGACGAGGTGACGGTCGTGCGTGCAGGGCACCACGCCGTGGCTCTCTCGAAGACGTCCGACGGTTGGGGTGCCATCGCCAACCGCTGCCCTCACCAGGGAGGACCGCTCGGTGAAGGCATGATCGAGGGGTGCTGGCTGATCTGTCCATGGCATGGCTGGGAGTACGACCCGAAAACAGGTGAGACCCCGGGGCCGTTCGACGACAAAGTGCCGTCCTACGCCGTCGAGATTCGAGATGACAGGATCTTCGTCGGTGTGCTCGAACCTGAAGAGCATGACGCGACACTGATGACCCAGATCGTCGACCGTCTCGTCGAGAACGGGGTCGACACGGTATTCGGTATGGTCGGCCACTCAAACCTTGGGTTCGCCGACGCCCTCCGATCGGCCGAGAACTCAGGGGACATCCGGTTCATCGGCATCCGACACGAAGGTGCGGCAGCCTTCGCCGCATCGGCATTTGGCAAGCTCACAGGCCGCCCCGCCGTGTGTTTCGCGATAGCGGGACCAGGGGCAACGAACCTGTACACGGGCATGTGGGATGCGAAGATCTCGAATACCCCCATGCTCGCCATCACAGGACAGATCCCCACGAAGAACCTCGGCACCCGTGCGTTCCAGGAAGTTCCTCTCGTCGAAGCCCTCGGCCCGGCCGCTGGATGGTCGAAGCGTCTCTCAGCGAGCGACGGCCCCAGGGTTGCAACGGACATGGTCAACTTCGTCACCACCCAGCACGACGTCGCCCACCTCGTGATTCCCGACGACGTCCAGACCCTGCCCGCTGCCCCCGAGGCTCATGTCGCGCCGGCTGCAGCACCCAATCAACTGCTGCTCACCGCAGCAGATGCCTCGAGGATCGCAGACCTCCTGGCCAAATCGCAGAACCCTCTGTTCGTGGTCGGGCGCGGTGGAATGCGCTCGTCATCCGCGATCATGGCGCTTGCGGAAAAGCTCGATGCGGCCGTAGCGACGACCTTCCCTGCGAAAGGCTGCGTCCCTGAGGATCACCCGCTCGCAACGGGTGTGCTCGGCCGGTCGGGCACACCGGTTTCTGCTGCGATGCAGACACGCTCAGACCTCATCATCATCTTCGGCGGAGGGATGGCGCCACACACGGGCATCACCGAGAAGCGGCCGGTCGTCCGGATCGATACGGATCCGCTCGCCCAGCGGCGAAACACCCACAACGTCGCCGTGTTCGCCCTGGCCGACGCAGGATCCGCCGCAGAGTCCATGCTCGAAGTGTGCGACGAGGTTGACCGGCCGGAGCTCCGTACCTATCTCGCCGACCGCTGGGCCTGGTGGCGCGAACGGAAACGTCAACGCCGTCACGTGGACGTCGATGGCCGACTCACCAGCGCCGCCGTATTCCATCAGCTCAAAGACTCGATACCTCACAATGCGGTCGTGGCCCTCGATGTCGGGAACACGACCTACTCGTTCGGTCGCTACTTCGAGGCGGATGGGCAGCGCGTCGTCATGAGCGGTTGGCTCGGTTCGATCGGATACGCGCTCCCCGCGGCGCTCGGTGCCGCCCTTGCCTATCCGGAGAAGACCATCGTCGCCATCGCGGGAGACGGAGGTTTCGGGCAGTACGCCATGGAACTCGCGACCGTCGCCAAGTACGAACTGAACATCAAGGTCGTGCTGTTCTCCAACGATGAACTCGGCAAGATCACAGCCGAACAGGAACTGGCGGGAACCCACACCTGGTCCACATCGCTCAAGAACCCTTCCTGGGCTGGAATGGCCACGTCACTCGACCTCTTCGGCGCCAGGGTCACCACACCAGACGAACTCGCAACCGGAATGCGGGACCTCTTCGCCCACGAGGGCCCAGGCCTCCTCGAGATCCACAGCTCCCGCCTCCAGTACTGATATCCAGGACTTTGGCGTCCATCGACGCCATATACGGCGGCTCTGGACGCCAAAGTCCTAAAGGGAAGGGTCGACGAGATCGCGGAGGAACGGGTACGAGAAGATCCCGGTTCGGTGCCCGTCGGGGGCGAACACGACGCTGATGGCGTACCCGCCTACGAGGCCGACCTCCGATATGCGACAGGTTTCAGGGTCTGCCGGCCGGAGAGGAGTCGGCGCGTTACGGCACGACGCACACGGACAGGTATCCCTGAGCGTGGTCGCCTCTATGGTGTCGATGCGGCCGTCCTGCCACTCGATGACCAGTCGCTCGCCTTGCTGGACTTCGATCTTGTCTGGTTCGATCATCACCGCGAAGTGTACGGCCATGGGTTGACCCGTCGGACGGCGTCTGGTGCAGATTCAGGCACTCCTTCGGCCGCACCCATGCCAGACTCCTGGTGGTCACATGTTCCGGCGGTAGCGGCCACCGACGGTGAACAATGCCTCAGACATCTGGCCGAGGGAGCAGACGCGGGAGGCTTCGATCAGTTCGGCAAAGATGTTCCCACCACCGAGCGCGACCTCCTCGAGGCGGTCGAGAGCTTGCCCGGTCGCCCCAGGATTCCGCTCGTGGAGCGCTCGCAGGTCGCGAATGAGGTTCTGCTTGTCCTCGTCGCTCGAGCGGATCACCTCGTCCGGGGTCACGAACGGCGAGCCCTCCTTGGACAGGAACGTGTTCACACCGATGATCTCGAGTTCGCCGGAGTCCTTCTTCGTCTCGTAGGCCAGGCTCTCTTCCTGGATCTTGGACCGCTGGTACATCGTCTCCATCGCACCGAGCACCCCTCCACGGTCGGTCAACCTGTCGAACTCTGCGAGCACCGCCTCTTCGACGAGGTCTGTGAGTTCAGCGATGATCGTCGAGCCCTGGAGCGGGTTCTCGCTGCGGGCGAGGCCGAGCTCCTTGTTGATGATCAGCTGGATCGCCAGTGCTCTACGGACCGACTCCTCTGTCGGCGTCGTAATCGCCTCG
>CAYUJA010000171.1:0-2040 GCA_964444875.1 uncultured Acidimicrobiaceae bacterium
GCTATCACCGAACTGTCGGCTGATTCACACCTCGCACATCGTGGATCGAGGTTTAAGGGGGAGTGTCGCTGGCGCTTCGCTTCAGATAGGAAGTCTGTAGTGGTCCGGCCAGCGTGTTGGCTGAGGGCTGAAAGCTGACAGCTCTCTTTTCCTACTTCTTCTTCGCTCGTTTGCGGCTCGACTCTGTCAGGAGCCGCTTGCGGACACGGATGGATTCGGGTGTGATCTCAACGAGTTCGTCCTCGGCGATCCATTCGATGGCGACCTCGAGGGAGAGATCCCGCGGCGGTTTGAGTTTGATGGCGTCATCGGTGGAGTGCGTGCGAATGTTCGTGAGCTGTTTGCCCTTGGTCGGGTTGACGGTCATCGTCTCTGGCCGCGACGCTTCCCCGATGATCATTCCCTCGTACACCGTCACCGTCGGGCCGAGGAACAGTTCACCGCGCTTTTGCAGGTTGTCGAGCGCGAACCCGGTGGACTGCCCTTTGCGGTCTGCGACCATGGCCCCTCCCTGGCGGTGCGGTAACTCACCGACCCACGGGATCCACCCGTCGTTGCGCTGGTGGATCATGGACGTGCCTCTGGTGATCGTGAGCAGCAAGGATCGCAACCCCAGGAGCCCGCGGGAAGGCGCGGTGAACGTGATGACGGTTCGGCCGGTCTCGCCAGGGTGGAGTTCAGCGATACGGCCCTTTCTGGGCGATACCACCTGGGTGACGGCCCCCACGTACTCGTCGGGTACGTCGACAGTGACGCGCTCGACGGGTTCATGTTTCACGCCGTCGATGTCCTTCACGATCACCTCAGGGCGGCTGACCTGAAGCTCGAATCCTTCCCTTCGCATCGACTCGATCAGGACGCTCAACTGGAGTTCACCACGCCCTGCGACCTCGATGATCTCAGGAGTCGACGTGTCCTGGATCCTGATCGATACATTGCCGAGGACTTCCTTTTCGAGACGTTCGCGAATCTGGCGGGAGGTGACGAACTTACCTTCGGTGCCTGCAAGGGGAGAGGTATTGACCCCGAAGGTCATCTTCAAGACAGGTTCATCTACCTGGAGACGGGCGAGTGCTTCGACAACCTCCGTATCGGAGAACGTGTCGCCGATGCCGACTTCAGGGAATCCGGAAACCACGAACAGGTCGCCGGCGCGGCGTTCGTCGACCTCGTCCCTGCCCAGATGCGAGAATCCCATGAGCGTCCCGACCTTGCGTGTGATCGGTGCGGTGTCTGCCCCCTGTATGAGGGTGATCTTCTCGCCGGCTCTCATCGTTCCTCGTACGACCCTGCCCATGGCGAGGCGCCCGAGGTAGTCCGAGGCATCGAGGTTCGTGACGAGCGCCTGGAGGGGAGCGTTCGGGTCTCCGACGGGAGCAGGGATCGTCTCGACGATCGCGTCGAGCACAGGGGCGAGGGAACTCGACGCATCGGGCACACCGATGCCTTCCACCGCGATCCCTTCTCGTGCGATCGTTGAGATGATCGGGAACTCTATGTGGTGGTCTGCGGCGTCGAGGTCGAAGAACAGTTCGTAGATCTCATCCACGACCTCGGCCGCCCGTGCGTCTGAGCGGTCGACCTTGTTCACTACGACAACAGCAGGCAGGTGTTGCTCGAGCGCCTTTGACAGCACATAACGCGTCTGGGGCATCGGGCCCTCAGCTGCATCGACCAGGAGGAGCACACCGTCAACCAGCATCAAGGCCCGCTCGACCTCGCCACCGAAGTCTGCGTGCCCCGGCGTGTCGACGAGGTTGATCTTGGTGCCCTTCCATTCGATGGAGGCGGCTTTGGCGAGGATCGTTATCCCACGTTCGCGTTCCTGGTCGTTGGAGTCCATCACGCGTTCGATGAGGCGCTCGTGATCGGCGAACACGCCGGTGGCGCGAAGCATGGCATCGACGAGCGTGGTCTTGCCATGGTCGACATGTGCGATGAGCGCGACGTTACGCAAAGCGGGATAGGGCATGGGGAACAGCTTACAGCTTACAGCTCACAGCCGACAGCCGGACTGGCCAGAAGGATTCTGTTCTGTGT
>CAYUJA010000171.1:2140-4166 GCA_964444875.1 uncultured Acidimicrobiaceae bacterium
TGTTCTGTGTTCTGTGTTCTGTGTTCTGTGTTCTGTGTTCTGGGGGTCTACGCTCTTTGGTCGACGGTCTACGGTCCACGGTCAAGTACCGTTGTCTCATGGATGACACGAGCCGCAGAGAGGGTGGACTCCGGAGATACCGGTGGATTGCGGTTGCGCTGTCGCTGGTGATGCCGGGGTTCGGGCACCTGTACCTGGGCCGCTACCGGCGTGCAGCAGCGTGGCTGTCCCCCGTCGTGCTGGCAGTGGTGGGTATTGCTATTGTGCTGCGGTCCGATAGGTCTTCGATCGTCGGTGCGGTGCTCTCCCCCGAGGTGCTGTGGAGCCTCCTTGCCGTCAACGTGCTTGCAGCCCTGTGGAGGGTTGCTGCGTCGATCGACGCGTACGTGATCGCTGGTGCCGGCCGTGAACCGGGAACGCATCGTTACCTGCTCGCAGGTGTCGGGTGGTTCGTCGTTGCGCTGTTCGTGGTGGTCCCTCATGGAGCCATCGCCAGGTTGACGACCGATGCGCTGGTGCTGATCGATACGGTGTTCGTGCTCGAAGGTGAGGACGTCCCTGCTGAACCGATCATCCCCATCGGCACAGACGCCTATATTGTGCCGGACCCTGCGATCGCAGACTCCATCGCACCCGAACTGTACGAGAGGGAACGCATCTTGTACTTCGAGGTGGACCCGCAAGATGAGCGATCCCGGCGCAACCTGGTCTTCAGGGAGGGGATAGGGGACCCCGACGCGGTCGCCTCATGGACGAAGATCATCGGTGCGCGTCCGAATGCGGGGGCTCAGGTTCCCTTCCTGCCGTTCGACCAGAGGGTCGGCTCGGACAGGATCACGATCTTGCTCGCAGGAGGCGATGGCGGGCCCGGCAGGGGAGGCATGCGCACGGACACGATGATGGTTGCCACCCTCGACCTGACGACAGGCAAAGCTGCTGTGTTCGGGTTCCCGAGAAACCTCGGCCACACCCCGCTACCACCCCGCTTCCAGAACGCGTTCATCGAGTTACAGCAGAGACTCGCACCGCCGCCACCTCCACCGCCAAAGGACCTGGCGGAAGGAGAGGAGCCACCTCCACCTCCGGCGGTGGTCAACTGCAAGTGTTTCCCCGAGCAACTCAATGCCCTCTACCCGTTCACGAGGGCGTGGACGAGGACGTACCCGAACGAGGTGGATCCCGGCATGGCGATGCTGCGCGATACGCTCGAGAACGTCATGGGCATCCCGATCGACTACTACGCGCTCGCCGACATGGCGGCGTTCGTCGACCTGGTGGATGCGATCGGAGGTGTGGACGTGTATGTCCAGAAGCCACTTCAGGCGGAGGTCTCGCCTCCACGAGAAGGGGATCCGTGGGCAGAGGTGGATGTTGATGTCGGCTGGAACCATCTCAACGGACCCCAGGCACTTGCGTATGCACGCGCACGGAAAGGGTCGAGCGACTACGTCAGGATGCAGCGACAGAGGTGCATGGTGCGTGCCGTTGCCGCCAAGGCTGACCCCATCACGCTTCTGAGGAGTTTCTCAGCCATCGTCAATGCTGTGGAGGACTCTGTCGTCACGAACTTCCCGTTGTCGCTTGCGCCCGATCTGTTGACTGCTGCCGCCAAACTCGACTTCGACGATATCGAGACAGTCGGGTTCGTCTACGGTTACTGGCAAGACGACCGTGACGCCCTCGGCAAGCCGGTGCTCGACCTCGGTCGCGTGCGTTTCAAGATCAAGAGCGTCATCGAAGGCCAGGAGGCTGATGTGGTCGATACGCCCGTCGAGTCCGAGTGCGACGCGTGAAGGTGACCCTCGGAAAGTAATACGTAGAGGATCAGCGGATAGGGAGAGAAGGTTCACCGTTTTCCGTTCTCCGTTTTCCGAACAGACACGAAAACCCAGTTCCAGCAACGGCGTCCGACTGTTCACTGTGAACTGTCAACTGTGAACCCAGAAGCCGAATCCACCTATTCGCGCGTCTTCGTAGTACGTAGAGGATCAGCGGATAGGCGAAAGCCTGTCTGTAGATGGACGAT
>CAYUJA010000172.1:0-4123 GCA_964444875.1 uncultured Acidimicrobiaceae bacterium
GTCGACGATCAGTTCGAGTCGGACGACAAGTGCGAGTCAGACGACAGCTACGAGTCAGACGACGATCAGTACGAAGACGACGACGATGACTGAGCCTGTGAAACGTCAGCCCCGACCCCGTGGCAGCACGCCACATCGGGCAGCCGGATCACGCAAGGTCGTCCTGGCTCTGAGCACAGCCGCAACGGCGGTCCTGATGTTCGCCATGTCATCGGCCAAGCCGGCATGGGCCCCGAACCCAAGCGTCGAAGCCTCCCCAACCGACCCGCAGATCGGCGTTCTGTCAAGCCGACCGGCGATCCTGCTGCCGGCGCCACCCTCGATCGACGGCACCCCGGTTACGACCTCAGTTGCACCGGCTACCCCCCAGCCGGTGCAACTGACCCCCTCTGCGGCCCAGCCACAGATCGTGACGAAGACCGTCGTCGTCAAGCGCACCAGGGTCAAGAGCAGTGGAAGCCGCTGACCCGACCCCCGTCATAGATCGATTCCGGGCGATGGGGAGCGACGTGGTCATCGTATGCGATGGTCACGCCGGTCTGTCGGCCCTGGCGAGACGACGGATACATGAACTCGAACGACTGTGGAGCCGATTCCTACCCGACAGCGACGTATCGACGCTCAATCGCACGGACACCTGGGTCACAGTGTCGGCCGACACGATCGTGCTGTTCGAGCACGCAGCACAGGCCTGGACCGCTACCGCAGGTGCCTTCGACCCGACGGTGCTGCCCTCACTCGTTTCGGCAGGCTACGCCGATAGCCGCAGCGAGAACCAGGGTCGGACAGACCTCGGGACCGTAGCGGTGAGGGCACGCGCACCAGGGATGGCCGGTATCGAGATCGATCCGTCGCTGACACGCATCAGGATGCCAGATAGAGTCGCGTTCGACCCCGGAGGCATCGGCAAGGGCCTCGCAGCGGACCTCGTGGCACGAGAACTCACCGATTCAGGGGCTCGTGCCGTGATGGTCTCGATCGGAGGCGACGTTCGTGTCGCAGGCAACACACCCCCGCATTGGACCGTGGAGGTCGAAAGCCCGTTCGACCCGGACCACACCATCGCTGAACTCTCTGTTCGTGATGGTGCCGTGTGTACCTCGACGGTCAGGGCCAAGACGTGGACCCACGAGGGTGAACCGATGCACCACATCATCGACCCCGCAACGGGCGACCCTCTCGTCTCATCGATCATCTCGGCGACCGTTGTGGCCGCAGAGGCGTGGATGGCCGAAGCGTTGTGCAAGGCGGCGATCGTCGGTGAACCGATCGACGCCCTTTCGTTCTGTGAGGCTCAGGGTGTCGAGGCGATCCTCGTCGACGTCGAAGGCATCGTCTGGCGTACTCGAGGGATCGAGAGGTTCACGCCATGATCATCTCGACCGTGTGGTGGTACCTGGCCCGATCCTCTGGCCTCGTATCTGGTGTGCTCATCATCGCTGCGTTCATCTGGGGGATCTTGTTGTCGACTCCGCTGCTCAAGCCGGTGAAACGCCCTGCCTGGGTACTCGACCTCCACCGATGGCTCTCGACGCTGGCCGTCGTGTTCGTGGCTCTGCACCTCATCGGACTCGTCGCCGACTCATACGTGACATTCGACCTCAAGAGCATCTTCGTGCCGTTCGCATCCGAGTGGAAACCGCTGGCAGTGACATGGGGCATCGCAGGGATGTATCTGCTGATAGCCATCCAGCTCTCCTCATGGCAACGGGTTCGATCACGCCTTTCGCGAAAGGTTTGGCATGGTATCCACCTGCTCAGTTTCGGCCTGGTATGGGTCGTCGTGGTGCACTCGGGTGCTGCCGGAACAGACACCGACAACCGCCTGTACGTGATCACACTCGTCTTGGCGATCTTCGTCGCGGTGTTCGTTGTGCTGTACCGGATTCTCGCCGGAACCAACAAGAGTCAGAGGTCCCGAGCTGCTGCGGCCAAGCACCCGAAATCCGATGGCGTGCCGGCAGGGAAACGCTGAGACACCCGGCACCGATCCTCCTGGAGGTATTTCGGCTTGCGCGATGGCGAGTCGCGTGCGAGAATCGCACAACACATTTCGGAGGTATGGGCTATGTATTTTCACTCTGGGCGAACCGTCGCCGCGCTAGTGGCCACACTCGCACTCGTCGCGGCTGCGTGTGCAAGCGCCACAGATTCAGGCGACACCACGCAAAACGAGTCAACAACGACACAACAAACTGCTACGACTGAGGCGGCTACGACGACGATCGCTGAAGCCACCGATGTTGCCAATGCTGTAGCCGGCCTCAAGAACGTTCGGGGTGCGGTGGTGCGTATCGTATCTGAAGGCAGTTTCGTCGATCCAGCAGAAGGTGCCGTTGTCAACCAGCCGGGTTCGGGCTCAGGATTCCTCATCAGCGAGGAAGGGCTCGCCGTCACGAACAACCACGTCGTCACCGGTGCTGCGTTCCTCCAGGTGTACGTCGAAGGCGAGGACGAACCTCGTAACGCCAAGATTCTCGGCGTTTCTGAGTGCTCTGACCTCGCCGTCATCGACATCGACGGTGCTGGTTTCCCGTATCTCGAATGGTTCGATGGCGACCTCTCCGTCGGCACCGATGTATACGCAGCGGGCTTCCCGCTCGGCGACCCCGAGTACACGCTGACCGAAGGGATCATCGCCAAAGAGAAGGCAGACGGAGAGTCCACGTGGTCCTCTGTTGATTCCGTCCTCGAGATCACAGCCAAGATCCTCCCAGGCAACTCGGGCGGCCCGCTCGTCGTTGACAGCGGCCAGGTCGCCGGTGTCGACTACGCCTACTGGGCAGAACGCGACATAAGTTATGCCATCAGCCGTGACGAAGCCCTCGAGGTCATCGACGAACTCATCGCTGGAAACAACGTCGACTCGATCGGTGTCAACGGCCGGGCGTTCGCCAATGAGAACGGATCAGGTATCTGGGTCACAGCCGTCGAGTCCGGTTCGCCTGCCGCCACCCTCGGGATCAAAGGCGGCGACATCATCACGAAGATGGAGGGTCTCGTCCTCGCCACCGATGGAACGATGGCAGACTATTGCGACATCATCCGGACCCAGGGCGATGATCAGCCGATGACCGTCGAGATCCTGCGGTCCGATACCGAGGAAGTGCTCACGGGCACACTCAACAGCGGCAAGGAATTGGAACTATCGTTCTCGTTCGCCACCCAACTCGAGGACGACGTTGTCGCGGCCGACACCCAGTACGAGTACGTGGAAATCACCGACGACACGGGGACGCTCGTCATGCAGGTGCCGACAGCGTGGGCCGACATCTCCGGTTTACCGTGGATCGAAGACGGCGAGGAACTCGGCGTCTCCATCCTTGCAGCAACCAACATCCAGGGTTGGTACGACACATGGGAGACACCAGGCGTGTTCTTCGGCGTCTCGGACGTTCTCTATGACACCACGAACCCCGGAGATCTGCTCGAATCCACCGATTTCACTGAAGATTGCACGTACGACGACAGGTACGACTACGAGGACGCCGTGTACACAGGCGCCTATGACGTGTGGTTGAACTGTGGCGGTACCGATACGGCGTTCATCAATCTCGAGGCCTACAAAGAAGGAGCAGACTTCGTCGTGAACGTCGAGGTCCAGGTGGTGACCGAGGCAGACCTCGAGGCGCTCGACACGATCCTGGCTACGTTCGATACGACAGAATGACGCCGAGTAGTTAAGACCGACCGGCGAGGAGGGCCCGGACTTCGTCGTCGCTCGTTTGGGTGAAATCGTGATACCAGAGACCGACGGCCCTGAACGGTGACGGCGTAGACAAAGCGACGAACGAGTCGACGAGCGGCCCGAGTTCCCGCTCGGCCGACGTGGGCGCTACCGGAACCGCGACGACAAGCGACGCCGGGCCATAGGCGCTGATCGCTTCGATCGCAGCACGCATCGATGCTCCCGTCGCCACGCCATCGTCGACGAGGATGACATCCCTGTCCGCGAGGTCCAGCGGTGGGCGATCACCTCGATACAGATGTTCACGGCGTTCGAGTTCGCGCAGTTCGCGCTCGGCGACCGCATCGATGGTTGCCTGGTCGATCCCGAGACGGGACACAGCGTCCTCGTTGAGCACGGTGACCCCACCTGAGCCGATCGCACCCATCGCGTACT
>CAYUJA010000173.1:0-4110 GCA_964444875.1 uncultured Acidimicrobiaceae bacterium
TCTGACACTCGACCACGACGGCGCACGCGCCGCCGCGGCCGCCGCGGACGAAGCGTTCGCAAATCGAGAAGACCTCGGACCGCTCCAAGGCATCCCTGTTGCACTCAAGGACAACATGTGCACGATCGGCGTCGAGACGACAGCCGGATCGAAGATCCTGACAGGGTGGAAGCCGCCCTACGACGGCACCGCCGTGGCACGGCTGCGCAGTGGCGGTGCGGTCGTCACCGGCAAGACGAACCTCGACGAGTTCGCCATGGGCTCGTCGACGGAGAACTCGGCGTACGGCGAGACACGCAACCCGTGGGACACCGACCGTGTGCCCGGTGGGTCGTCCGGAGGCTCTGCAGCGGCCGCGGCCGTTGGGTCGGTGTACGGGGCGTTCGGATCCGACACCGGGGGTTCGATCCGCCAGCCTGCGGCGTTCTGCGGTGTCGTGGGTATGAAGCCGACCTACGGCATCGTGTCGAGATACGGTCTGATCGCCTTTGCGTCGTCGCTCGACCAGATCGGCCCGTTCGCACGCTCGGTTGAAGACTCTGTGGTGTTGCTCGAGGCCGTCGCCGGTTGGGATCGTTTCGACGCAACGAGCATCAACGCTCCCGTCCCGAATTTCGGAGGGTCGCTCGACGCCGGTGTCGCGGGACTCACGATCGGCATCGTCAAGGAACTGATGGGGGAGGGAATCGACCCGCAGATCCGCGCAGCCACGCTCGCCACCGCAGACAAACTCCAAGACGCCGGCGCAGAGATCGTCGAAGTCTCGATGCCGTCCACCGAATACGCGCTGTCTGCGTACTACCTGATCGCGCCCGCAGAGTGTTCGGCCAACCTCGCCAGGCTCGACGGTGTGCGCTACGGACACCGTTCGACCATCGAGGGCACGACAGAAGAGATGATGGGGCACTCACGAGCCGAGGGTTTCGGCCCTGAGGTGATCCGCCGCATCCTGTTGGGCACCTACGCGCTCTCAGCCGGGTACTACGACGCTTTCTACGGCCAGGCCCAGAGGGTGCGCACGCTGGTACGCAACGACTTCGCCACAGCCTACGACCAGGTCGACGTGCTCATCTCGCCGACCACGCCGACGACGGCGTTCAACGTGGGGGAGAAGTCGGCAGACCCGATCGCGATGTACTACTCCGATGTATGCACGATTCCGTCCAACCTGGCAGGTGACCCCGCGATCTCGGTTCCGGTCAGCCTCGACGACAAGGGCCTTCCCATCGGCTTCCAGATCATGGCTCCGTCGCTCGGCGAAGAGGTGATGTACCGCGTGGCAGCGGAGGTCGAGCGCCTCGCCGGTTTCGACGAACGGCCAGCCCTCGCCACGTCGGAGGTGACACCGGCATGACCGACTGGGAAGTTGTCATCGGGATCGAAACCCATGTTGAACTGTCGACCAGATCGAAGATGTTCTGCTCGTGCCCCACGGAGTTCGGCGACGAACCGAACACGGCGGTGTGCCCCGTGTGCCTCGCCCTGCCTGGTGCCTTGCCTGTGCCGAACGAAAAGGCGATCGAGGGGATCGTCAAGATCGGTATGGCGCTCGACTGCACCATCAACGAGTCGTCGCTCTTCTACCGCAAGAACTACTTCTACCCGGATCTGCCGAAGAACTATCAGATCAGCCAGTACACGTTCCCCGTGTGCGAGTTCGGCTCTCTTGGGGTGGATGTCGATGGGGAGCCGACCGTTGTCGGCATCACCCGTGTCCACATGGAAGAGGACACAGGCAAGAGTTCCCACATCGGCGACGGTGGGGGGCGGATCCAGGATGCCGACCACACCCTGTTGGATTTCAACCGGGCAGGGGTGCCGCTTGTCGAGGTGGTGACCGAACCCGACATCACGTCTGCAGCACAGGCCCGTGCGTACGGGGCAGAACTGCAGCGGATCGTGCTCGCGCTCGGTGTTTCTGATGCGAAACTCGAAGCCGGTTCGATGCGTTTCGATGCGAACGTATCCGTACGCCCTGTCGGTTCAACGACCCTTGGCACGAGGACCGAGACCAAGAACGTCAACTCGTTGCGGTCGCTCCAGCGGGCGATCGAATACGAGATCGACCGCCAGATCGCGGTGCTCGAGGACGGTGGCGAGATCCGCCAGGAGACCCGCCACTGGAACGAGGACACGGGCGTGACGACGTCGATGCGGACGAAGGAGGAGTCAGAGGACTACCGGTACTTCCAGGATCCCGACCTCCTTCCGCTCGAGGTGACCAAGGAGTGGCAGGACGAGATTCGTGCCACGATCGGTGAACTCCCCGCTCAGGCACGTGCACGGTTCAGGGCGTCAGGTGTCGATGAGGAGACGGCGACGATCCTTGTCGATGACCCGGATCTCGCAGCGATGTTCACCGACACGATGGCCCATGATGTATCGGGCAGGCTCGTTGGCATCTGGCTCACCGGTGAGGTCATTGCGTATCTGCGCCGCAACGAACTCGACCTCGCTGCTACGGCTCTGACCGCTGGCCACCTGGCTGGACTCACCGGTATGGTCGATGGCGGCGAACTCTCCTCGTCCGCTGCCAAGGAAGTCCTGATCGCGGTGCTCGACGGTGAAGGCTCACCGGCCGAGATCGCCGATACCCGTGACCTCCTCCAGGTGTCGGACACCGGCGCCATCGAGGAAGCCGTCGATGCCGTGCTCGCAGACAACGCCGATGCTGTCGACAAGATCCGCGGTGGCGACATGAAACCATTCGGTTTCCTCGTCGGCCAGGTGATGCGCCACATGGGAGGCAAAGCCGACCCCAAAGTCGTCCGAAGCGTCCTGGAGCAACGAACCAGCTGAGCAGTTCTTTCTCTCCCTCAGCTTGCTGGGGGAGATGGGCCGAGGAACGAGGGCCAGAGGGGGTTTCCGATCTCTGATTGCTGACGGCTGACGGCTGTTGGCTGATAGCTTTCCTGTATGGAGTACCTCTGGAACGTCTTGCTCGACGCTTTCGCGTACCTGCGCGACTTCGGGCCCGACTTGCGTTCGATCATCGTGCTCACGCTTGTGGTGTCCCTGGCTGCCACCGTCATCGGTGCAGGGCTCGGTATCCCGATGGGCGTATGGCTCGCACGGGCGCGGTTCTCTGGCCGCGGACTCGTCATGGGCGCCGTCAACGTCGGCATGGGCCTGCCGCCGGTCCTCGCGGGTTTGTTCGTGCTCCTGCTGTTGTGGGGAGATGGGCCCCTCGGTGGCCTCGACCTTCTGTTCACACCGACCGCGATGGTCATCGTTCAGAGTGTCCTTGCGTTCCCGATCGCGGTTGGGGTGACCGCTGCTGCGGTGTCGAGCCTGTCACCTGCGGCCACAGAGCAGATCGGTGCCCTGGGACTGCCGACGGTCCGCAGGTTCAGGCTCATCGTTTCTGAAGCACGGCCAGGCGTCATCGCGGCGGTCGCTGCAGCCTTCGGTAGGGTCATCGCTGAGGTCGGCGCGGTCCTGATCGTCGGCGGCAACATCGCAGGCGAGACACGGGTGCTGACCACCGCGATCGTCCAGGAGTCCCGCCAGGCGAGGTTCGGCGCTGCCGTCGGCCTCGGCATCGTTCTCCTGATCCTGTCGATCGTCGTGAACGGACTCTTGACCTGGCTGCAGGGGAGGGACACCAGCAATGCCTGACACGTCCTTCAGCTTCTCCGGCCTTCGTTTCCCTGATGATGGGTCCGTCCTCGACGATCTGTCCTTGACCGTGGCCGGTGACGAGCGCGTTGTCCTCTATGGGCCCAACGGTGGGGGGAAGACGACGATCCTGCGACTCATCGCAGGCACGCTCGGTGACACGTCGTGGGGTGTCGATGTCTCCTACATGCCCCAGACGCCGCACATGTTCAGGGGGACGCTGCGGAGCAATCTCACGCTCGGCCTCGATAGCGACGAACAGTCCGTGGCTCTCGAGATCGCAGCCGTGTTGGGGCTCACCGACCTGATCGATACCGATGCCCGGACGCTCTCTGGCGGGCAGACGCAACGCGTCGCGCTCGCACGCACGCTCGGCAAACGGGCACCGGTCGTGCTGCTTGACGAACCTCTCGCCCCGATCAACGCCGCCGATCGTGACCACGTTGCCCGCATCATCCGGGAGCGGACCGAGGGAAGGGCGCTGCTGTGCGT
>CAYUJA010000174.1:0-1935 GCA_964444875.1 uncultured Acidimicrobiaceae bacterium
TGAGGGCTGGCCGCAAGGCCAGCCCTCAGCCATTCCCACTACTCATGGGCTTTATCGACTTCACCCATACCTCTGTCACGTACCCGGGAGGCCTCAAAGCCCTTGATGATGTGACGATCAGCATCGAGGAAGGCGAGCTCGTCGTCGTCGTCGGACTCTCCGGCGCTGGAAAGTCGACGATGCTCAGAGCTATCAACGGCCTCGTCCCTGTTGCCGGTTCGGTCCTCGTCGACGGCCGCGAGGTCGTCGGAGCGTCGAACAGGGAACTGCGCGAGATCCGCTCCGACGTCGGGATGATCTTCCAGACATTCAACCTCGTCAACCGGTCCCGCGTCATCAACAACGTCCTCATGGGGCGCCTCTCGAAGGTCCCGCGATGGAGGAGCTTTACGGGCCTCTGGCCCGCCGAGGACAAGGAGTTCGCTCTGCAGGCACTCGAACGCGTCGACATCGTCGAGAAGGCCTACGTCCGTGCATCCGATCTGTCGGGTGGCCAGCAGCAACGTGTCGGCATCGCCAGGGCGCTCGCCCAGGAACCCAAGGTCATCCTCGCCGACGAGCCCGTTGCCTCGTTGGACCCCGTCACGTCACACATGGTGATGAGGGACCTCCAACGGATCAACCAGGACCTCGGCATCACCACACTCATCAACCTGCACTTCCTCGATCTCGCCCGCCAATACGGGAAGCGCCTCATCGGTCTCAATGACGGCAAAGTTGTGTTCGACGGCGACATTGCTGATGTGGACGACGATGTTTTCCGGGGGATCTACGGACGGGCGATCACGCCGGACGACCTGATCGAGAAGTAGTGACAGCCTTCGATCCAACCACCCAGGTCCGCCCTGTTGAACCACCGCGTGCGGTCAGTTACCTCGTACCTTTGGCAGTCGGCATCGTGGCCGTCGGCCTCACCGGCTGGGCAGGCCCGGCCGGCCCACTCTGGGGAGCGCTCGTCGGGTTGATCACCTTCGGCCTGTTCTGGCGCACCGGCGTTACCAAGAGTTGGGTCGACGCCTTCATCCTCGCTGCGGTCGGCGCCGTAGGACTCTCGTTCTTCGACTGGGTCCTCGCCGGCCGCACAAGCCTGATCGACTTCAAGATGTCACTCATCGCCGCCCTCGGATGGCTGCTCTACGGCGCTGCGACCGGGTACGTCGTGTATCGGAACCGGCCCGGATACCGACCGGGGATGATCGGTCTGCAGGCCCTGGCGTGGGGCGGCGGAGCGACCCTGCTTCTGTTCACAGCAACAACGATGGGTGTTCTCGCACCCCTGTCCAACCCGGCGATCAAGCGAGGAGAGATCCAGGAACTCACTATCGCCCTGTTCGTTGCCACGAGCCTGGCTGCCGCCGCAATGGGCCTCGGAGCCAACCTGGCCTTCGCCACCAGAATCCCCTCTCTCTTCGCTGGTGGCTTCGTCCTTGTGCTCACCGTCCTTGCGTACAACGAAATCGGGTTCTCGACCTCGGCGGTCGCCACCCAACTCGCAAGGATCCAGGAGATCACGGACGACTTCTGGCCTCCCGTATGGAAGTGGCGAAGGAGCCTTGGCCAGCCAGATACCTTCAACATCATCCAACCGTTCATCGAGACCCTCCAGATCGCCATCGTCGGTGCGGTCACGGGGAACGTCCTCGCCCTCCCCCTGGCATTCTTCGCCTCGAGGATGACGTCACCGAACAACGTCATGTACCGGTTCGCCAAGGGGTTCCTCAACATCATCCGTACCATCCCTGACCTCATTTGGGCCATCTTCTTCGCAACCGCAGTTGGATTCGGGAATCCCTTCGCCGGAGCGCTTGCCATGATCATGTTCTCGCTCTCCATCATGGCGAAACTGCTCTCCGAGACCGTCGATGGGATCGATATCGGACCTCTCGAAGCAGGTAGGGCAGCCGGGGCGACCCACACACAGGTCATCCAGCATGC
>CAYUJA010000174.1:2035-4047 GCA_964444875.1 uncultured Acidimicrobiaceae bacterium
GCGATCGTCGCCGTGGTGATCATCGTTCCGTTCATCTGGGCTGCCATCGGACTCGAGATCTCCGCCGAGAAGCTGTTGAACGCACCTGCCGAGATCTGGATCCTGCTCAAGGGGATGTTCCCACCCGACTTCGAGGACACCGGCAGGATCGTCTCCAAGCTCCTCGAGTCGATCTACATCGCCTGGATCGGAACCGTGATGGGCGCCATCTTCTCGTTCCCACTCAGTTTCATGGCCGCAACGAACGTTGCACCACGATGGATCTCGGTGCCGACGAGGGCGTTCTTGAGCGCTATCCGAGCCTTCCCCGAACTGATTCTCGCTGTGATCCTCATCGTCCCGTTCGGCCTCGGCGCGTTCACAGGCGCCCTCGCCATTGGACTCCACTCGATAGGTACGCTCGGAAAGCTCTCATCCGAAGTCATCGAAGGCGTCGACGGCGGACCGGTCGAGGCGATCGGATCGGCCGGCGGAACCCTTCCCCTCCAGATGCGCTACGGCATCATTCCCCAGGCCATGCCGAACATCGTTGCGTACTGGCTGTACCGTTTCGAGATCAACATCAGGGCGTCCGCGGTCCTAGGCCTCGTCGGCGCAGGCGGAATCGGCGCCGAGATCGTTGCACGCCTCCAGTTCCGAGCGGACTGGCCGAAGGCCGGTGCGGCGCTGATCGCTACGGTGGTTGTGGTTCTGATGATCGACACCGTCTCATCATCCATCCGGCGCAGGATCATCACAGGCCAGCCATCGACCAGCCTGGTTTCGAAGGGCATGATCGCCCTCACCGGAGCAGGAAGGCCGCCGAGCACCGAAATCAAGACGTGATGCCAGCGTTCCGGCTACGAACCAGCGAAGCTGCTGAGGCCATCGAGGCCGCGACGCTCGCCCCAGGGGCGACACTGTCACGGTCATCCGCGGGCCGTGCCATGCCCGAAGAGCCAGATGTGTGGCGCACGGCCTTCGAAAGAGATAGGGACCGCATCCTGAACGCAAAGGCCTTCCGCAGGCTCAAGCACAAGACACAGGTGTTCATGAACCCTGAAGGCGACCACTTCGTGACCCGCATGACCCACACGCTCCAGGTCACCCAGATAGGCGGGGCGATCGCCAGGGCACTGTCGCTCAACGCAGACCTCGCGGAAGCGGTGTGCCTCGGCCACGACGTAGGCCATTCTCCCTTCGGGCACACGGGTGAAGATGCACTCTCGGAGTTCGTCGACGGCGAGTGGCGCCACTCCGACCAGTCCGTCAGGATCTTCGAGGTGCTCGAACCGCTCAACCTTTCGTGGGAAGTCCTCGACGGCATGCGTGCGCATTCGTGGCGAGTCGAAGCCCCTGCATCGACGCACGAAGGGAACATCGTCAGGTACGCAGATCGGATCGCGTACCTCGCCCACGATGCACTCGATGCCATGAGGGCCGACGTGCTCGGCGCATCCGACTTCCCCCACGAGGTGCTCTCGGCCTTCGGTGAGCCAGGCCGAGCGTGGGTCGACGTGATGGTCCGGTCCGTCATCGACGAGTCATATCGCCAGAACGAGATCACCATGGAGCCACACATCCTCGAAGCGATGCACACACTGCGGGATTTCATGTTCGAAACGGTGTACCTGCGACCGGAGGCAGAGGGCCAGCGCCGCCGTGCGAAACAGGTCGTGAGGGAACTCGTCGAGTACTTCCTCGAACGCCCAGACGAGATACCTGAGACCTACAGACACGACCTGGCCGATGACCTGACCAGGGTGCTCGACTACGTTGCAGGCATGACCGACCGCTTTGCGATCGCAACCCACGACGATCTGTTCCGCCCCCGCTTGTTCGAGTAGGTGCCACGAACCCAGGGTTCGCACGCGTGTATACGCGTACCCCAGCCCACAGAACGGGAGGTGACCTGAACCCAGGGTTCGTATCGCTGTATACGCACACCTCAGCCCACAGAACGGCGGAGGAGGACCGCGGCACCCACCATCTACACTGGCCCCATGAGCGATGAACACGACGACTACATCGAG
>CAYUJA010000175.1:0-4031 GCA_964444875.1 uncultured Acidimicrobiaceae bacterium
GTGCGCAGCGTCGTCGCCGTCGAACCATCTTCCAGCGCTTCACCTCCGAGTGTCTCAACGCCAGGCCGCTTTTCGCAAGCCGTGTCGAACGCACCGAATTTCGCAAACGTTGCTTCCTGTTCCTCGGGTGTCAGCTTCTCCCATGGCCCGACGTCGCCGTCCCCGGCAAGCAATACGAAGTACTTCATTGTTGTCCTCCTTCATCGTCTCCGGCGACGCTCGCCGATACTAGGACGACGCGCGACACGGATGAAAATCGACAGGTGAACTAAGAAAACCGGCTCCCTGAATTCCTTGCACCGTAGGGATCTGAGTCCTGCACGGGCCGCTGGTGATCCTCAATGCGCCACCCGCCGGATTGTCGAGCATCGAGTCGCGCCACTCATGGCGCAGCGGTGGTCGGCCGTGCCCAGATGCTGTCGAGGCTTCCCTAGGCCCTCTTCGGGCTCTACGCGGGCGTCGACGCGGCTCTCTTCACGTAGACAATCAGTCGTCGCCGCCTGGTTGGTGCCTGCCGACCCCCTTCCAGCTGTCGACTCGACTGATGCCGAACTGGTGCCCAACGGCGTGACACAGGGTGATACCGACCGATACTCGCTGACATGCGTTCCAACTCGTGGTGCCGGTGAACGAGGGTAGTGAACGGTATTCAGCGCTATTCGAAGCCCACTCGTAGGGCTCATAACCCGAAGGTCGCGGGTTCAAATCCCGCCCCGCTACGAAAGGAACTCTTGGGAATCCCACATTTCTCAGGGGTTGCTTCGCGTTTCGGATGAGTCGAAACCGGTGTTGGTCTGCGTTTGGTCCGCATAGGTACACGGATGGTTGTTATGCCGTTGCCTCGGTTCACCGGCACCATCAACACCGTGCGTTTCGACTTCGGCGACGGCATCGAACTCACGCCCAAGGAACGCTTCGAGCAGTTTCTCCAGTTGGACTAGCCGGAGCACCATCCCCTCACCGAGCACAGATGTGCCATCGGGCTTCGGCATCCATGTGGCGCGTCTCGAAACGTTACCGAGTGGAGGCAACCCGGTTGACGAACCGGACCGTGGCTTGGAGCGTTTCGGGGCGGCGGTCGATGTGGGGGGCGTGGCGACAATCCGGAAGTTCGAGACGTTCGACAGGACCACCGACCGCGGTCTCGATCGCGTCGAGCTGTGCAAGCGTTCCGTACTCGTCGTCGAGGCCCTGAACCAGCAGGATCGGGCAGGAGATGTTGGGCAGGTACTCCGTGATGTCCCAGTCCGCGAATGCTGGCTCGAGCCACACGTTGTTCCAGCCACGGAACGTTGCAGCAGGATCCTGGTGGTACCGGGCCATCCGGTCGGCGAGATCGGTCATGATGAAGGCTTCCTTTGCCATCTTGATCGAAGCGATCGTTGCCGGTTCGACGAAGACGTGTGGTGCGTAGGCGACGATTCCGGCGACCGGGTGGCCTGCCCCGGCGAAGATGAGGGCGATCGACGCGCCGTCGGAGTGACCGATCAGGATCGGGCGCTCGATACCGAGATTGGCGAGGATCGCTGGGAGCACCGCGAGCGCCTCGTGGTGCATGAAGTCGACGTCCCTGGGGTCGGTGAGGGTGTCCGAAAATCCGTGCCCGTAGCGGCTGTATATGACGGCAGGTCGCTCCGTGGCCGCGACCACATCCATCGGGAAGCTGCGCCACAGGTCGATACTGCCCAATCCCTCGTGGAGGAATACGATCCAGGGGGCATCCCCGCCGCGATTGTGCCGCTCGTACTCGATCTCGTGTCCGGCTACCTGGAAAGTCGAGCGCATCCCTTGCAGCGTAACGGAAATCGAATCCGTTCACTGTGCCCAGCAGCGGGGGAACCTTCCTGGCGGTGCTGATGCGAACAGGCCGACATCAGCTGGCCACAAACCCGATCGTTCAAACTCGTCCTAGGAGTTCACGGTGAGCGTTGCGGTCATCGTCTCGTGGCCCGGCACCGTGCAGTGCAACTGGTAGGTGCCCTCGGGGAGGTCCACATCGAAGCGGCGCGCCTTGAGTGCGGGGATTTCCACCTCGATGCCCAGGTCCCCGACTGTGAACGTATGCCGGTTGCCATCGCGATTGTCGACCCAGAAGCCGGTGCTGCCGGCCTGGACCTCGATCGTGTCTGGAACGATCGTCGTCTTTTCATTGACGACAATCACATCTCCTGGGAGTGCTTCATCGCTGGCCGTGGTTGCCCCGGCTATCGCCGAGACGGCGGTTCCTACCAGGAACACAGCTGTCCAGGCTACGGTTACCGCCCGGATCGGGGCGACCGACCATTGCAGACCCGCTCCTAGACCGGAGACCACCGCCACCGCTGCGGCCGTGACCTGCAACAGCGTCAGGACGAAGGAGGGAGTCGAGTTCGGGGCCGCGAGGTCGCCGATGATGAACTGGAAGCTTCCGACCAGGACGAGCACGGTGACCGCGGCATATATAAACCCGAGCTTGCGGCGCTCCCCCTTGAGGAACGGCACGAAGCCGAGGTTGATCAGGCCGATCACCAGCACGGGCACGATCAGCTCGCGGGCGAGCAGGTGCACGACTACCGCCCAGGTGGCCGTGGCGATGGCTGCGGCCCTTGCCAGATGCATCCATCTGGCTGTTGTCGTCCCCTCGAGCGCGTTGTCAGCGGTTTCCGTCATGGTGGTTGTGCTCCTTTCCTGCCGTGGTTCTCTACGTCCCGATAGCTCCATGCAAGAGAAACTCATTTGCCAGTTGGGCGACGACCTCTGGTTGGTCGATCTGGAGCACATGTCCGGCGTCTTCCAGCACCACAACATCGGCGTCAGACATCTGATTGGCCAGCTCAAGACCACTCGATGGGGGAGCAAAGGTGTCCTTCTCCCCCCAGACGAAGAGTGTTGGCACGGTGAGGCCAGCCATGGCCTCCCTCATCATCAGCTCGCTACGCCAGCCGCCGAGGGTGGTTACGGCACCGAGCATTGTTCGCGTGGTCGTCGCGACGCCAGGCAGCGACGCGGCGTCGATTCCGAGCTGGATCAGGTCGACCGGGATCGACTTCGGATGAGCCACCAGGTCGGTCCATATTCGCTCCCGGACCTTTTCAGGGTCGCTCATTTTGAGCAGTGAGATCAATCGACCCAGGAGCGGGGATCCCCAGAGACGTATGAAGAGCGGCACGTCCCGGTCGAGACCTGCCGGAGCCCCGGCCAGCACCATCCGGTTGACACGACCGGGCTGTGAACAGGCAAAGGCCATGCAGAAGAAGCCACCCATCGAGTTCCCGATGAGATTCACCTTCTCCACTCCCATCGCATCGACCAGCCCGCCGAGCCAGCCGGCGGCGTTGTTTCTATAGTCGATGCCCCGGTAGTTCATCGGGTAGGTCAGCCCATAGCCCGGCCGGTCGGGGATGACGATCGAACCGGCCATGTGTTGTGCCATCAGAGTCCAGACACTGGCCTCGGCGATGCCGCCGTGGACCAGCACGGTTGGTACACCATCGCCGTCGCGAACGATGGCATAGGTCTTCTTTCCGTCCCCGTCCTCGAACCACTTGCCCTCTGCTGAGAACCCGTACTTGGCGAAGAGCGCGAGGCGATCATGCTCGAAGCGGTCGTAGCCCATGGGCAGTCTCCCCGATAGATGTGACACCATGCGAATTCGTGGCAAAACTTTTTGCCCTAGGTCAAGCCTCACAATGGTTGTGAGACAGTGCGCTTCCGGGCGGGACTCTCGATCGCCATCACCGCCTCTACCCTCCTCGTCGGCACCTGGTGGGTTTTGCTTGCGGCTCCACCATGGAGTGACACCACGGCGATCCATACCGCACCGGTCCGAGCACGTCGATCGCTCCTCCGGCAGTCAGGCCAGAAGGGCCTCGGCACGGGCATCCAGCTCTTCGATGGCGGACTCGGCGTCGAACGTTGTCACGGCTCCATTCGTCACGACCTTGCGGCCTGAAACCCAGACATCCGTGACGTCGGCTGGCGAACCCTGGAACACGAGACGTGAAACAGGGTCATCCTCAGAACGAACTACGGGATGAAACTGGGTCCCTCCC
>CAYUJA010000176.1:0-4021 GCA_964444875.1 uncultured Acidimicrobiaceae bacterium
CTACGAGTCCACCGAGCAGGTCACCTCGGGTGTGCTGGTGGAGGCCATCGCGGCGGGCAAGCCGGTTGTCGCCACCGCCTTCCCCCATGCCGTCGAGCTCCTCGGCACCGGTGCCGGGATCGTCATTCCACATGGCGATTCGGTCGCGCTGACGGCAGCCCTCCGAACGGTGCTCGGCGATCCGTCCTCGGCGGCCTGGATGGCTACGGAGGCAAGGCTGGTCGGCTCGAACCTGTACTGGCCGGCTATCGCACGCCGATACGATCGAATGATCACGAAGCTGGCCACTCAGCACCGAGCTGCCCGAACGCTCGCAGCAGCCACACGGCCGCAGGAGGATCCGGATGTCTTCGCCAAGGTCAGCTGAAGCTCTGCCTGTGCACCGTGGAGTGCCGGAGGATCCCGCCCGGTCGACAGCACAGTCCGGCCGGTACCCGGCGAGCCCACTTCCGAAGCCTCGTTTCGACCATCTGCGGCGGATGACCGATCATCGAGGCCTCTGGGAGCACGCTCGCTACACCACCCCGCGCACCGAGCACGGATACTGCACGGATGACAATGCTCGGGCGCTCGTTGTCATGAGCCGCCTGCAGAACCCTTCCCCTGGCCTCATCGAGCTCGCCGGGATCTATCTGAGGTTTCTTCGACACGCTCGGCTACCCGACGGCGGCTTCCACAACCGGCGCAGCTCAGACGGGTCCTGGGTGGATGAGACAGGATCGGACGACTCCCAGGGGAGGGCGATCTGGGCACTGGGGTCGGTCTCCCGCAGCGGTCCGGCAGCCTGGATGCGAGACATCGGGCTGGACATGTTCGAAGAGCAACGAGACTTTCAATCCCCCTCCCCGCGCGCGAACGCCTTCGCGGTGCTGGGCGCGACCGAGGTGCTGTTCTCATCGCCACGCAATCGCCACGCTCGACATATCTTGGAGCAGTGTGTCGGCCACCTCTTCGCGCGCGACGATCCACACTGGCCGTGGCCGGAGGAGCGCCTCGCCTATGACAACGCTCGTTTCCCGGAAGCCCTCCTGGCTGCCGGGGCGGTCCTCCCCGACGACGGCCTCGTCGACTCGGGCCTTCGACTGCTCGAATGGTTGGTAGCCACCGAAACACACGACGACCACTTCAGCTTCACTCCGGTCGGTGGGTGGGCGCCGGGCGAACCACGGCCGGGCTTCGATCAGCAACCGGCGGAGGCAGCTGCCATGGCCGATGCGTGCAGCCGTGCCTGGTCGTTGACCGGTGATGATCGATGGAAGGACCGCGTCGAGCAGGCGGCTCGCTGGTTCATGGGCGCCAACGACATCGGGGCAGCTCTCTACGACCCGCAAACCGGGGCGTGTGGAGATGGCCTGGGTGCCGACCATATCAACCTGAACCGGGGAGCCGAGTCGACGCTGGCTGCCCTCGCCGTGCTTCAGCAAGCAGAGCTAGTTGGCCGAACCGAGATTCACCGGGCCGCGGGATCTGTGAACTGAGCGCTCAAATCCCCTAGCCTCTGGTTTCGCGTTTCAGACTCGACAAGCAACGCGGCCGGCCAGAGGTGAGCGACCCACGATATGAACTCAATTCCCGTCACCCGAACAGCGGTGCGCTTCGCCCCCGATACGCGTCGTGTGATCACCAAGACCTTCCTTCCGGGGGCGCGCATCTTCCCGGACGGCCACTCACGAGCCGCGCTCGTCATCAAGAGGATTCTGGCCATGCCGGAAGCCGAGGTTGTGTCGACGCTGGCGAAGACGAAAGACCGGTTCGCACACCGCCACAGGGATCTGACGGCCATTCTCGAGCGGAACTTCGGCGTCGTGGCCCATCTCATCGACGACCGCGGCAAGCTCTCCCTGGACCGCCGGCACCTCATCGGGGCTTACTTCACTCAAGAATACTCGATCGAGGCGGCAGCCCTCGGCAACCCATCGCTCGTCCCTGCTCCCGACCAGTCCGGCCTGGATCCCGGGGAGCAGCGCTTCGTGATAAGCCTGCGGGCAATCGGTGAGAGCCATATCTCTTCCATCGAGTTCCGCTCAGGGACAATTGACTCGCAGGGCAATATCACCGTCGACGCGCCCGGCCGCTACGCAACCACCGCAGACCACAGTCCGCCCATCTACGAGAACCAGGTCTTCCGCACGAAACTGGCGGAGTTGGATGAACTGAACGAGACAGCGAGGCACATCCTCGATGCGCTTCCTGCGACGTTCACGCTCGCGGAGCTCGAGGCCGCAATTGCGGGTCTTGACCGGCAGGTGACCGACCAGTCGATCTCGGTACTGACGATGAGGACGATCCACTGGCTGGCCTCATCGAACTACGAGAGCACATTCGCGCAAGAGTCGCTCATCTCGGAGCGAGTGATCTTTCCGGCCGGACCTGGCGAGAGCCACGGCATGGAGGACGCTCGCTTCGTGCGGTTCACGAACGACGATGGCTCGGTGATGTACTACGCGACCTATACCGCATTCGACGGTTTCCGAATCCTCCCGCAGCTCATCGAGACATCGGACTTCGTCTCGTTTCGGATCGCGACCGTCAATGGGAGCTGTGCCCAGAACAAGGGCTTTGCGCTCTTCCCCCGAAAGATCGACGGCCGCTACGCGGCCCTGTCCCGACAGGACAACGAGAACAACTACCTCATGATGTCCGACGATGTGCGGTTCTGGTTCGAGACCGAGAAGATCCAGGAGCCCGAACGTCCGTGGGAACTCATGCAACTCGGCAACTGCGGTTCTCCCCTCGAGACCGAGGCCGGATGGTTGGTGATGACCCATGGAGTGGGGCCGCTTCGTCGCTACTCCCTCGGAGCCATCCTGCTCGACACCGAAGATCCCCTCCAGGTCATCGGACACCTCGAAGAGCCGCTCCTCCAGCCGAACGAGGACGAACGCGATGGGTACGTGCCGAACGTCGTGTACTCGTGCGGCAGCATGATCCATGGAGACAAGCTCGTGCTTCCCTATGGGTTCTCGGATATCGGAGCCGGAATAGCCACAGTGCCGCTGGACGAACTTCTCACGCGGCTCACGGAGAAGTAGCCGCTTCACTCGTCCGATAACGATCGTGGAGACGCGGGAGATGCACACCGGGAACCGTATCGAACTCGTTCGGTGCGATACGATCCATTCGTAGCCATCGGGCGGGGCAACCTTGTCAACACCAGCGAAAGCCTCCACAACCTCCCCGGACGGCTTGGGTGACCCGTTTGTTCGCCGAGGATCAGGAGAGAGGCGCATCATGAAATTCCTGCCCGGCGTGAGTTCCCACAATGTCGACACCGCACGGCTGCGTATGCATTACCTGTCAGCGGGCCCAGACGACGGTGAACCGATCGTGATGATTCACGGCAACCTGGCAACGAGTCGCTTCTTCGAGCACATCATGACGGCTGCCCCCGACCGGTACAGGATCATTGCACCGGACATGCGCAACTTCGGCGATACGCAGAGCATCCCACTCGACGCAACGCGAGGACTCCTCGACCGGTGGTGCCGCCATCGCCTCATACGCTATTGATCGCTCCTCGATGGTTGCATCGCTGACATTCATCGGTCCCGTTTCGCCATACGGCTTTGGAGGGACGAAGGACGTTGCAGGCACACCGATCAGCGACGATTTCGCCACGCAACGTGATGAACTACTTCTCCTGGTCTCTCGAGCATCGGGAACCGGAGGATCGGGAGGTTTTTCTGGTCGACGAGATCCTCAAGACTGTCTGCGGAGAGGATGGCCATCCGGGAGACGTCATCGGATCGGAGATCTGGCCAACATTCGCCCCCGGAGTCCGCGGTGTGCTCAACGGGCTCACCGGCAAGTACTGCAACTGGTCGGCGATCACAGACATTGATCCCAAGCCACCGGTTCTCTGGACACATGGGACGGCCGATCTCGTCGTGTCGAACGGGTCGTTCCGGGACATCGGCGTGCTGGGTCAGATGGGTCTGGTCCCCGGCTGGCCGGGCGAAGATACATTCCCCGCTCAGCCGATGGTCGACCAGATCGCCGCTGTTCTCGCGGCGTACGCCCA
>CAYUJA010000177.1:0-3993 GCA_964444875.1 uncultured Acidimicrobiaceae bacterium
CTGGTCGGACAACGGGCCGGGGCCTCCGACCGCGGCGACGCCGCGTGCCGCACATGCCCACGCCAGGCCTTCGACGGCTTGGGTGAACTGCCACATGACCTCAGGGTTCTCGGGGTTGCCGAAGTTGAGGTTGTCGACCAGCGCGTACGGCCGCGCACCGGTGACCGCAACGTTGAGTGCGGATTCCAGGACGATACGTGCTGAAGCCCTGCGCGGGTCGAGGTAGGTGCGCGGCGAGTCGCCATCGGTCGACACGGCCATCCCCTTTTCGGTGCCCTTGATCCGCAGCAGTGATCCGTCGTGGCCGGGACCGATGACGGTGTTGAGGAACAGCATGTGGTCGTACTGTGACGAGATCCATGAGCGGTCCCCGATCGCGGGGTCGTCGAGGAGGATGCGCAGTACGTCAGGTGCATCGATGACCTCCGGAACCTCTGGCGGAGTATCCCATGCCGCGTCGAGGTAGCCGGGTCTGGTGGCCGGACGATCGTACTTCGGAGCATCGTCTGCGAGCGATGCTGCCGGCACGTCTGCAACGAGGTCGCCTCGCGCGTACACCTTGAGCGCGGGGCCGTGTGTCACGGTTCCGATCGCGGAGGCGTCGATCTCCCACCTGGCTGTAACAGCGAGCACCTCGTCGGCCTTGTCCGGTGTGACGATCGCGAGCATCCGCTCCTGGGATTCCGACATCAATATCTCGCCGGGCGTCATCCCCGGTTCGCGCAGATGCACAGCATCGAGGTCGACGTCCATGCCCATGCCGCCGTTGCCTGCGGTCTCGGAAGTGGCGCACGAGATCCCCGCCGCTCCGAGGTCCTGGATCGCCACCACGAGGCCCTTGTCGTAGAGTTCGAGGCATGCCTCGATGAGTTTCTTCTCCTCGAACGGGTCACCGACCTGAACGCTCGGACGTTTCTCTTCATCTCCCGCCTCGAACGAGGACGACGCCAGGACGGACGCGCCACCGATGCCGTCTCTGCCCGTTGCGTTCCCGATGAGGATGGCGATGTTGCCCTCCCCTGATGCAGCCGAGAGCACCAGCTGATCCTGCTTCAGGATCCCGAGGGCCATGACGTTGACGAGCGGGTTCTTCGAGAACCGGTCGGCGAATTCGACCTCTCCTCCAAGGGTGGGCACACCCACGGCGTTCCCGTAACCGGCGATCCCCGACACCACGCCTTCGAGCAGGTAGCGGTTGCGGGGGTCATCGAGAGGGCCGAAGCGAATCGCGTCCCACACGCCGATCGGGCGGGCCCCCATCGTGAAAATGTCTCTCAAGATGCCACCGACGCCCGTCGCTGCTCCCTGGTGGGGTTCGACGAACGACGGGTGGTTGTGGCTCTCGATGCGCAGCGCCGCGAGCCAGCCATCTCCGAGGTCGACAACACCGGCGTTCTCACCAGGACCCACGACAACCCACGGCTGGTTGGACCGGAACCTTCCGAGATGGATGCGCGAGGACTTGTACGAGCAGTGCTCGGACCACATCACGGAGTACATGGCGAGTTCGGCTGGTTCCGGGTCGCGCCCGAGCAGATCGATGACGCCGGCGTATTCATCGTCGGTCATGCCCAGCTGGATATGTGCCGGTGTTTCACTCATGGTCACGCGTGCACGGTTGAGATCGATGATGCGAAGGATTCGAGCAGGATTCGCCCGTCGGACGATCCGAGGATCTCCTCGATCGCGCGCTCGGGGTGCGGCATCAGGCCAGCCACATTGCGCCTGTCGTTGGTGATACCCGCAATGGCGCTCATCGACCCGTTGGGGTTGGACACGGCCGAGACATCCCCGTCCTCGTCGCAGTAGCGCAGTACGACCGTGCCATCGTCCACGAGCGCCCCGGCATTGTGTGCAACGTAGTTCCCTTCGAACGAGTTCAAAGGGATACGGAGTACCTGGCCGACGGTCGCGGCCGTCGTCAGGATGCTGTCTGTTGATTCGACGCGTACCGTGATCGGTTTGCAGACGAACTTCAGTCCCTGGTTCGCTACGAGCGCCCCTGCAAGGATGCCCGCTTCACAGAGGATCTGGAAGCCGTTGCAGATTCCCAGGACCGGTGTGCCTGCATCGGCGAGTCTCTGGACTTCAGCCATGACAGGCGAGAAGCGGGCGATCGCGCCGGTGCGTAGGTAGTCGCCGTGGGCGAAACCACCGGGCAGGACCACGCTGTCTGCGCCAGACAGGTCGGTGTCGCGATGCCAGACGAGTTCAGCATCGAGTCCGACGAGGTCGAGGGCGTACCGAACGTCATGCTCGCAGTTCGTGCCTGGGAACACGACCACTGCCGTCGTCACGACACAGACTCGATCGTGTAGTGCTCGATGACGGGGTTCGCCAGGAGTCTGGAGCACATGTCTTCAACGGAACTCCTGGCCTCCTGGACCGACGCAGCATCGATGTCGACGGTGATCGTCCTTCCGAATGACACCCTGGTCACGCCGCTGAACCCGAGGTCCTCGAGGGCGCGTGCCGTTGTGGCCCCCTCAGGGTCAGACAGGCCTGGTTTGCGTTCGATCTGGACGACGAAGGTGTAGGTCACCGCGCCCCCATGGTCTCGAGATAGTCGGTGAACGGTGTTCCGGTCAGCCGCTCGTAGGCGTCGATGTAACGGTCTGAGGTCTCGCGGATCACGCCGGGCGGCATCGTCGGCGCCGGCGGCGTCTTGTTCCACCCGTCCTGGGCCTCGAGCCAGTCCCTGACCGGTTGTTTGTCGAACGAGGGCATCGTCTGGCCCGGTGCCCACCGGTCTGCCGGCCAGTAGCGGGACGAGTCTGGGGTCAGCACCTCGTCGATGAGGACGATCTCACCGTCGACGACACCGAACTCGAACTTCGTATCGGCGAGGATGATGCCTTTGTCCGCTGCGTGCTGTGCGCCGCGCTCGTAGATCGCCAGAGACCGATTCTTCAGTTCTTCGTAGAGGCTGTCTCCGACGAATTCCCTCGCCTCGGCTTCGGTCAGGTTCTCATCGTGTCCGGATTCTGCCTTGGTCGCTGGTGTGAAGATCGGTTCGGGCAGCCTGCTCGCCATCTCGAGGCCCGATGGCAGGTGCTCGGTGGTTGGGCCTCCACCTGCTGCGTACTCCTTCCATGACGACCCGTACAGGTAGCCGCGGATGACGCACTCCATGGCGATCACCTCGGCGGCGTGCACGAGCATCGCCCGTCCCGCGTAGGCCGAGCGCTGCTCAGCGGTCAGGAACATCATCTCCGCTACGTCGGCCGTGATCAGATGGTGGGGTGTGTCGAGGATGTCGAACCAATGCAGCGACACCCCAGTCAGCACCTGGCCCTTGTGGGGGATCTCCTCACCAAGTACGACATCGAACGCCGAGATCCGGTCGGTGGCGATCATCAGCAACCGGTCGTCGTCGACGCGATACAACTCGCGGACTTTCCCCGAACCAAGGTGTTCCAGCGCCGGCACGCCAGTCAGCCTACAGCTCACAGCCGACAGCCGACAGCTAGGAGGACGGTACTTGGTACCTGGTCGAGGAAGTGATCGTCCAAGTACCAAGTACTCTCCTCCCCATGACCGACCAGCCATGGGGATCCGAAGAGACACCCTTTCTCGCGCTCGGGGGCGAGGCGAAGATCAGGGCGATCGTCGACCGGTTCTACGACATCGTGGATGAGGACGCACCCGTTCTGCGTGCCATGCTGCCCGCGGACGATTCGGTTTCACGCCAGAAACTCTTCGAGTACCTCGTGGAGTGGACCGGTGGTGGCAACATCTACTCGTCGCACCGTGGCCATCCGCGGATGCGTATGCGTCACTTGCCGTTTGCGATCGGCGAGGACGAGGTGACCACCTGGCTCGAGTGCATGTCCCGTTCGCTCGATGACAACGACGTCGACGGCGACATCCGGGCCTTCCTCGACGACCGCTTCACCGCCCTGGCCCAGCACATGCGCAACACCTGACAGCCGTCAGGCGTCCCCCTGCCGTGAGGGACAAGCGAGTCTTCGAGCGAGCGGGTTGGCGTCGTCC
>CAYUJA010000178.1:0-3986 GCA_964444875.1 uncultured Acidimicrobiaceae bacterium
GCGCCAACTGGAGCAACTTCATCACCTACATCGGGTTCCTCATCGGAATCGTTGCACTCCAGAACGGTCTTGCGCTGGGTCTTGGTTACGGGGCCGCCTACACAGCCCGCCTCTCGATCCCCGACCGCCGGGCGGTCACCTTCGAGGTCGGTCTTCAGAACTCGGCACTGGCGCTCGTGCTCGTGTTCACCTTCTTCGACGGCCTCGGTGGCATGGCACTCATCGCCGCGTGGTGGGGGGTGTGGCACATCATCTCCGGTCTCACTCTCGCCGGATTCTGGGCGCGGCGACCGGTCGAGGTGCCGGACCCCGCGGTGCCATGACGCCCTCGGTCCTCGTGACCGGCGCTTCCGGCTATCTCGGTAGCTTGCTGGTCGCCGACCTCCTCGCCGCCTCCGCCCGTGTTTCGAGCATCGTTGCCACGGACATACGCACCCCCGATCGGGTCCTCGAGGGTGCAACGTTCGTCGAAGCAGACGTGCGCGATCCCGCCCTGAGCGATGTCCTACGTGACCACGACGTCGACGTGGTGGTCCATCTTGCGGCGATCGTGTCCCCAGGCCGGAAAACTGACCGTGAATTGGAGTATTCGGTCGATGTCGATGGGACCAGGAACGTCCTCGAGGCCTGCCTCGCCGCAGGCGTCGGGAAGGTGATCGTTTCCTCGTCGGGTGCCGCGTACGGCTACCACACTGACAACCCGGAGTGGATCGACGAGAACGACCCGCTGCGAGGCAACCCGACCTTCGCCTACGCAGACCACAAACGACTCGTCGAAGAGATGCTGGAGCGCTGGAGAAGTGCACACCCCGAACTTCAGCAGTTGATCTTCCGGCCGGGAACGGTCCTCGGTGCCACCGCCCACAACCAGATCACGGATCTGTTCGACCGTCCTTTCGTACTCGGTGTCTCAGGCGCCGACAGTCCGTTCGTGTTCGTCTGGGACGCCGACGTCGTCGCATGTCTGAGGCGAGGCATAGAGACAGACGCCACAGGCATCTACAACCTGGCGGGGGACGGAGTAGTGACACTGCGACAGGTCGCCGAGATGTTGGGAAAGCCGTATCTGCCCGTTCCTGCCCCGGTGCTCGGCGCGGCACTCTCGGTCATGAAGCGACTTGGCATCACCCAGTACGGCCCGGAACAGATCAACTTCTTGCGTTACCGCCCTGTGCTGTCGAACAGGCGACTCAAGGAAGAATTCGGCTACACACCGGCCAAGACAAGCGAGGAAGTGTTCAGGTTCTTCATGGAGGCTCGCCGTGGCGCGACGTGACCTCTCAGGCGCCTCGGTGCTGATCACCGGCGCCGCGGGTGGCCTTGGAAGCGCCATTGCGGAGCGGTTCGCTTCCACCGGTGCGCTGCTCACACTGCTCGACATCGACGGCAACCGCCTGGATGCCGTTGCCGACAAGATCCCCGATGCGACGTCCGTCGTCACCGACATCACCGATATGACAGCGTGCCGGAACGCTGTTTCGGAGGCACGGCGGGCCCACGGCGGCATCGACGTACTCGTGAACAACGCCGGTATCACCCATCGCTCATCGTTCCTCGATACCGACCCGGTGGTCATCCGCAGGGTGATGGACGTGAACTACTTCGGGTCCGTCAATATCACGAGTGCAGCCCTCCCCTCCCTCATCGAGCGATCGGGGGCGATCGGTGTCGTGTCCTCCGTGGCGGGTTTCGCACCGGTCCTCGGCCGCACCGGATATGTAGGCTCCAAACACGCCCTCCACGGCCTGTTCAACACCCTGCGAGCGGAGCTACGACCTATGGGGGTCGATGTCACGATCATCGCTCCCACGTTCGTCGATACCGCAATGCAAGACAGGGCGCTCGGTGGTGACGGTGAAATCACAGACCGTCCACAGTCACGCGTCGGGAAACAGATCGATCCAGCGAAGGTGGCCGATAGGTTGTATCGAGGGGTCGAGCGCAGACGCCGGCTTGTTGTTGTCGGTGGCGTGGGGCATCTCAGTAGGGCGATGACCGCCGTCGTGCCAGGGGTGTACGAACGGATGATGGCCCGCACGCTGGGACGCGAACTGGACCGATAGACAACGGAACCGGTTGAACCCGTGATGTCCGGTCGCTTTCCGGCACCGTCATCGCATAGGTCTCGCAGCGATACACTCCCCCGATGTTCGACTTATCACGGGTGAAGTGGCCCGTGCCACCAGACATCGCGCCCCTGTTCACCAGCACATTCGAGGACATAGCGTCTGCGGGAAACGCATGGACCGGCGCCCAGAGAGTTGCCATCGCGCAGGTCGCTCGGGCCGGGAGGACGGCCGAGCACGCCGGTTCCCTCCCGGACAAGGCCGTGGACGCAGCGAGCCTCATCGCGACGGCACCACATACGGTGAACGAATCGTGGACTCGTGACACGATGTCGGCGATTGGCGATACTCGATACGTTGAACTCATCGGTGTCACCGTAGCCACACACGCTATAGACATCATCACCGTGATGCTGGGGTGCAACGTCGAGGCACTGCCTGAACCGAAGTCGGGTGAGGTTGTCCCGGCAGCAGACAATCCGCGACTCAAACGAAGAAGCGCCTGGGTTCCGATGGCCGGGCCGCCGAAGCCCAGATTTGCCCTCTCAGCCGCCCCTCTCACTCAAGCAACCGTGACGCGACTCCTTGACAGGCTCTATCCACCTGTAAAAGAAGGAGGGAACGATGGTCCGGTGCGTGGACTCACCAGGGAGCAGATGGAGATCGTCGCATTGAAGGTCTCTCACAGCAACGAGTGTTTCTGGTGAACTGCGTCCCATGCGGCCACGCTCAGTTCGAGCGCGAAGAACAACGGAATACGTATCGACTTCCTCGGGATCATCGATCCCAAGGTTGACCCCGGCGTGCCCGGCGGTCGCGAACTTGTCGCCCTCGCACACACGGCAACGCTGGCCGAACCTGACCCCTCAGCAGTCGATGCTCTCGCCGATGTGGTCGGTCCAGGCCCTGCCGTCACCGCGGTAGAGATCGCAGGCGCATTCACGATCATCAACCGCGTCATGCACACGACCGGTAGCCCTCTACCAGTCCGAAGGCTGGCGGCCGCCAGGCCGGTGCTCGAGCAACTCGAGGCCATGGATTTCCCGAACGCAGGCCTCGTGACCGATCGAAAGAAGAAACCTGGACACCGGCTACGCCGGATCGTCGGGCGGCTACGCCGATAGCGAGTCTGCCCCATCACCCCAGGGGCGGTGGTTACCGCGTCTCTTTGTGAGGCGTTGTTTCGCGACACCACTTGCAGAACTTACGAAGTTCGATGCGTTCTCGCGTGTTCGTCTTGTTCTTCGAGGTGACGTAGTTACGCCTCTTGCACTTCTCGCATGCAAGCGTGATAGGAGGCCGTTTGTCGCTCATGAGAACTCTCTTCGTTTGGAAGTTTTCAGTTCACAGTTTTCAGTTTTCAGTTCAGAAACTGTTGACTGTGAACTGTCAACTGTGAACTTCTTCATTTGATGATCTTGGTGACGCGGCCTGCACCAACCGTCCGGCCACCCTCACGGATAGCGAACCGCAGACCCTCATCCATCGCAATCGGTTTACCCAACGTCACCGTCATCTCCGTGTTATCACCAGGCATCACCATCTCAGTGCCCTCAGGCAACTTCACCGACCCCGTCACATCCGTTGTACGGAAATAGAACTGCGGCCGATACCCATCAAAGAACGGGTTATGACGCCCACCCTCATTCTTGGTCAACACATACACATTGCCCTCGAACTCGGTATGAGGCGTAATCGACTTCGGAGCAGCCACAACCTGACCACGCTCCACATCCTCTTTCCCAATACCACGAAGAAGAAGACCAACATTGTCGCCAGCCTGACCCTGATCCAACAACTTACGGAACATCTCGATCCCCGTAACCGTCGTCGTCTGGAGATCACGCAAACCAACAATCTCCACCTGATCACCAACCTTGAGCACACCCTGCTCAATACGGCCAGTCACCACCGTCCCAC
>CAYUJA010000179.1:0-3953 GCA_964444875.1 uncultured Acidimicrobiaceae bacterium
CAGTACTTCGGCTTCAACCTCGACCACAAGGTCATCGGGATCCAGTACCTCGTCACGTTCATCACCGTGTTCATCCTCGCCGGTGGCATAGCGATGATGATGCGTACCGAACTTGCCGACCCCGGCAGGACGATCGTCGGCCCCGCAACGTTCACCCAGTTCATGTCCCTCCACGGGTTCCTGATGGTGCTCGTCGCGGTGACCGCTGTACCAGGCGCCTTCGGCAACTTCGCCATGCCATTGATGGTCGGCGCAGAGGACATGGCGTTCCCCCGTCTCAACGCACTGAGCTTCTGGCTCTGGCCGCCTGCGGTCATCCTGCTGCTCGCCAGCCCGCTCGTAGGTGGGTGGGACAGCGGATGGACTTCCTATCCACCCCTTTCAGCGACGAACGGCATCGGGCAGATGTTCTACTTCCTCGCGTTCTTCATAGGTGGCCTGTCATCGATCATCGCTTCGGTCAACTTCATCACCACCGTCGTCAAGATGCGGGCGAAAGGCATGACATGGCGCCGCGTCCCGATCTTCGTCTGGTCGATCCTCTTCACAGCCTTGTTGAGCCTGTTCTTCACCCAGTCGGTCGCCGTGGCGGTTGCCATGGTCGCCATCGACAGGCTCTTCGGAGGGGCGTTCTTCGACGTGACCGCCGGGGGACTGCCTGTGATGTACCAGCACATCTTCTGGTTCTATTCGCACCCCGCGGTGTATGTCATGGTGCTGCCCAGCCTCGGGGCGATGCTCGAAATACTCGCGGTATTCAGTCGAAAACCCTTGTTCGGATACTGGTGGGCTGTAGGCGGCCTCGGCGGCGTCTCCATCCTCAGCGGCGTCGTGTGGGCACACCACATGTTCACCGTGAACGCACTGTCGGATGCCAACGTGGGTTTCATGTTCACGACCGAGGCGATCTCGGTGCCCACAGGACTCGTGTTCCTGGCAGCGGTGGGGACGATCTGGCAGGGACGATTATGGTTGAAACCCCCGATGTTGTTCGCTCTGGCGATCATCTTCAACTTCCTCATCGGTGGCATCACCGGCGTGTTCCTGTCGGACATCCCAGCCGACTACATGCTCCAGGACACCTACTGGGTCGTGGCGCACTTCCACTACACCATCGTCGGTGCAGGGATATTCGGCCTCTTCGCAGCCATCTACTACTGGTATCCGAAGATGTTCGGGCGAATGCTCAACGAGCGCCTCTCAAAGATCCACTTCTGGATGATGTTCATCGGGTTCAACGTCACGTTCCTACCGATGTTCTGGCTGGGGCTCAACGGCATGAACCGGCGCATTGCCGACTACTCGCCTGAGCTTGGCCCCATGAACGCGTTCGTGTCGCTCGCGGGGTTCTTCCTCGGGACTAGCTTCCTCGTGTTCCTCTGGAACTTCATCGTGTCGATGAAGAAGGGCGAGAAGGCGCCCGCCAACCCGTGGGGCGCCAAGACCCTCGAATGGGTAACGTCCTCTCCCCCACCGAAGTTGAACTTCGATGGTGAACCGGTGGTCGTCGGTGACCCGTATGACTTCAGCCCTGGGGCCGTGCACGGAGAAATCGAGAGAGTAGGAGGTGCGTCATGACCGCCCACACAGAGACGCTCGGACACACGCCCTACCCAGTTCTTCAGAAATATGGGCTGCGCCTGTTCATCGCATCAGAGGCGTTCCTCTTCTTCGTGCTGTTCGCTGCCCGGTTCTACCTGATCGGGTTCGACAAACCTGAAGCGCTCAACATTCCCCTTGGCCTCGGACTGACGGCGATCTTGATGACCGCTTCGTACTTCGCCCACCGGGCGTCGACGGCTGTCGATGCCGGAGACATGAAGGCACTCCAGACACAACTGCTCATCACGATGGGACTCGGTACCCTCTTCATCGGAATCGTGGCATACGAGTGGGGTGCCGGGTTCACGGAATTCCCGATAGGCACACCATACGGTTCGCTGTTCTTCCTGATCACCGGTGTGCACGTCTTCCACCTGTTCGCCGGCATCATGGTCCTTGGCTCACTGGTCCTCCAGACCAAGCGCGGCACGATCACTTCAGAGACGCACTGGAAGGTTCATGGAGGTATCACCTACTGGCAGTTCGTCGATGTCGTATGGCTGTTCGTGTTCACGGTCATGTATGTGCTCTGAGATCCTGGAGAAGAAGTGATGCACCCAACAAAGAACAAGACAGGTCGAAAACTGGCAGTGCTCGCTGTGGCGGTCGGCCTGCTGGCAGCAGCCTGCTCGAGCATCGGCTCTGTGGAACCGAACGAATCTGGTGAGGTCGTCTTCACCCTGACCGACAATTCGATCTCCCCTTCCGTCGTCAAGGTCAAACCAGGCCAGACGGTTCGATTCGTCATCAAGAACGAGGGCGAACACGTCCATGAGTTCATGATCGGCCGCGATCCGATCCGAGGCGAGAACTATCTCGTCGAGCGGGTCTGGACACCGTGGGGCGGACGGGACTTCTTCGAGGGTGTCGACGTGGCGGTGTCTGGTGACGGCATGGCCATGGGCTTCGCCGGCATGGATGGCATGGACATGGGTGACGACGCCGGTGGCGACATGACCACAACGACCATGGACATGAGCAGCCCCTCCACCACCATGGCCATGGAGGGTGGCGATGGCGAGGAGGCCCCGGCTGAGGACGAGGGCGGAATGGTGCTGCTCGAACCGGGAGCTCCCGGATCGTCGGAAGCAGGCCAGGTCTCCATCATGGAGTTCACCGTCCCTGACGATGCGACAGGTACCTGGATCATCGGATGCTTCCAGGAAGCTGGACAGCACTACGAGGACGGGATGAGCGCCACGCTGATCGTCGAGGCGTGATTCGTATTGCGTCATACGTAATACGATTCTTGAAGTGTCGACGCCTCCGTCAGCAGGGGCGCTTGCGGCGACCGTGTGTGCCACCTGATCCGCCGTCACCCCACTTTGCGACCGCGTCTCGTGTCAGACCGCTCAACAACCCCGATGCACCACGTTTGCGCCTCGCGGACATTGGGTCCCGCGACCTCGTGGGGATCGCCTCATCGTTGATGATGGCTTGCGCTGCATCGAGTTGCCACAGCGCATCATCGAGTTGCGACACCAACGCCTCCAACTCATAACGAGATCTCGCCGCGGGGAACCTTTCATCGACGGACACGAACGTCGATACCGCTTTCTGGAAGTACTCGCCGGCTTCCGGCGACATGTCAAGTCCCGGACGGGCTTCTACGGCGAGGATCCGGTTCGCCGTGTCGGCGAGTTTGGCCGTGACCAGTTCCGTCCCAGCTGCGACGTCGGCACGTTCGACCTGGTCGGCCCGTATGCGTTGTTGACGCGACTCGTACGCCCGATAGGCCAGCACCCCCACCACCGCCACGAGTCCAAGTGCGACCAGTGGGACGATGTTTCCGTTCGAGTACTTGAACAGGAAATAGCCGGCGAGGATGACGAGCATCATCGGTTTGCGTCTCATGTCGAAATCGTAGCCGCGGGATTCCGATATCCCACGCCCGGGGCCGATGCGCTCGCTGTTCGCACTCATTGCCCACCTCGAACGTTGGGATTGTTCGGTGATGGCACGGCTTGTCGCCCGAAAGACACCGGACCGCGAATATCTACCCACCCCACACCGGGTGGGGTTGCAGAATCCTTTTTGGCTGTTACGATGACCGGTCGGTGACACTGTTGCCCGCGTCTCGGAGCGTCCCAACACGCCAGCGAGACGAACGACCAACCCAACGACCCAACATACATACAAGGGGCCGTGAGGCCCCGGGGAGGCATATCGATGAAACGACTAGCGATTCTGCTCGTCGTGCTTGCTCTGACGGCGGCTGCTTGTGCAAGCGGCTCCGGCGGAGAAGACACCGGCGCGACACCAACAACAACAGCAGCAGCGGAGAGTGGCGACGGCAGCGACACGACCGCTCCCACGGAAACGACCGCTGCCCCGGCAGAGGAGACCGGCAG
>CAYUJA010000180.1:0-3949 GCA_964444875.1 uncultured Acidimicrobiaceae bacterium
TGACGGCTGACGGCTGTTTCCACCACGCGGCACAAGCTCCGGTGGCTGCGCGTTACCCCCCTCGCTCGAAGACTCGCTTGTCCCCCCTGAAGGGGGGACTGCCAGTCGGAACGCTCTCTCAGTCTTCGTAGACCCGCACGGAGTTCACCGTGTAGGTGAACGTGCCACCGGGAGCCTCGTAGGTGACCTCGTCGCCAGGGCGGGCGCCGAGCAGCGCTGAACCGAGAGGGCTGTCGGGGGAGGCGAGCAGGATGCCAGGGATCTTGTTCTCCGCGGGGGCGACGAAGAACTCCATCTCGTCCCCGTCAGCGTCGATCACCGTCGCGATGGTTCCGACCGCGACCGCGCCTGAGTCGTCGACTTCAGTGGTATGGGCGTTGTCGATGATGTGCTCGAGTTGCCTGATGCGTGCCTCCATGAGGCCCTGGTCGTTCTTTGCGGTGTCGTACTCGGAGTTCTCTTTGAGATCGCCGTGGGCCCTGGCCTCAGCGATGCGCGCGATGACCTCTTCACGACCCGTGGTCTTGAGATAGTCGAGTTCATCCTGCAGTTTCGTCAGAGCGGCAGGTGTGAGCCAGGTGCCTTCTTGGTCTGTCATGGCTGTGCCTACGCAGCGAGCAGCGAGCGCACCTGAGCCGTAAGGCGGGCCTTGCGACGGGCGGCCGTGTTCTTGTGGAGAACGCCCTTGGTCACCGCCATGTCGTAACGCTTCTGTGCAGCGACGAGGGCTTCGTTGGCGGCATCGGCGTCACCGGCCTCAGCGGCAGCGATGGCGATCTTCGCCCTGGTCTTCATCTCGGAGCGGATCGCGCGATTGCGCTCGTTGCGACGCTCGGTCTGGCGATTGCGTTTGATCTGTGACTTGATGTTGGCCATACGAAAGGAACCTCTTGAGGTGATGGGAGTCGACCAGAGGTTAGCACCAGAGCGTCACAACGGTACACTGAGATCCATCCACCACTTGTGGACCCCACCGGAGAAGTCCATGGATCAATCGCGTATCCGCAACTTCAGCATCATCGCCCACATCGATCACGGCAAATCCACCCTCGCGGACAGGCTGCTCGAACGAACCGGCGCGATATCTGAGCGTGACATGAAGGCGCAGGTGCTCGACGAGATGGACCTCGAGCGTGAACGTGGGATAACGATCAAGGCCAACGCCGTTCGCATCGACTATCAGGCTGCCGACGGGTCAGCGTACGAGTTGAACATCATCGACACCCCGGGACACGTTGACTTCTCGTACGAGGTCTCGAGGAGCCTCGAAGCATGCGAAGGCGCGCTGTTGCTCGCCGACGCCTCCCAGGGTGTCGAGGCACAGACACTCGCCAATGCCTATATGGCTATCGAGGGTGGCCTCGAGATCGTCCCGGTGGTGAACAAGATCGATCTGCCTGCCGCCGATCCCGACACCGTCGCAGCCGAACTCGTCGGCATCCTCGGGGGTACCACCGATGAGGTGGTCAGAGTGTCGGCCAAGTCCGGCTTTGGAATCGACGAACTGCTCGAAACCATCATCGATACTCTTCCGCCACCCGACGGGGACACCGCAGCACCGCTGCGGGCGCTCGTGTTCGACTCGTACTACGACTCGTACCGCGGGGTGGTGGCGCTCATCCGGGTCGTCGACGGTGCGATCGCCGAAGGGGACTCCATCGCGTTCATGGCCAACGGGGTCGAGCTCACGGTCGACGAGGTCGGTGTGCGCAGGCCGGCGATGGAGCGCACGGGCAGGCTCGGTGCGGGTGAGGCCGGGTATCTGATCACCGGTGTCAAGGAGATCGATCTGATACGTGTCGGCGACACCGTGACCCATACGTCGCGTCCCGCGGCTGAGGCGCTTGCGGGTTACGCAGAGCCCAAGCCGATGGTCTTCTCCGGTCTGTTCCCAACGGATGGAGACGACTTCGAGAGGCTTCGCGAAGCGCTCGACAAGCTCAGGCTCAACGATTCTTCCCTTGTGTACAGCGCCGAGACGAGCCGGGCGCTCGGGTTCGGGTTCAGGGTCGGATTCCTCGGGTTGCTCCACATGGAGATCGTCAGAGAGCGCCTCGAGCGCGAGTACGACCTCGACCTGGTCGCCACGGCACCATCTGTGGAATACGTAGCGAACCTGACGGATGGCTCGTCTGTCGTCGTCCAGAGCCCCCAGGACCTGCCAGACACTGTGATGCTCGCGTCGATCGAAGAACCGTATGTGAAGGTGATGATCATCACGCCTGCTGCGTACATCGGCACCGTCATGGAACTCGTGCAGTCCAAACGAGGTGAGATGGGTGATATGAACTACCTGTCGACCGAGCGTGTCGAACTGCACTACCTGATGCCTCTGTCGGAGATCGTGTTCGACTTCTTCGACATGTTGAAGTCGAGGACGCGCGGCTACGCCTCGCTCGACTACGAGCCAGATGTGTACAAGGTGTCCGACCTCGTGCGGGTCGACATCTTGTTGAACAACCAGTCTGTCGATGCGTTCTCAACGGTCGTGCACAAGGACAAGGCGTACACCTACGGCCGGGCGATGGTGAAGAAACTCAGGGAACTGATCCCCAGGCAACTGTTCGACGTGCCCATCCAGGCCGCGATCGGCTCGCGGATCATCTCACGTGAGACCGTCAAGGCCAAGCGCAAGGACGTGACGGCCAAGTGTTACGGCGGAGACATCACGAGGAAGCGCAAGCTGCTCGAGCGCCAGAAGGAAGGCAAGAAACGGATGAAGATGGTCGGGAGCGTCGAGGTCCCCCAGGAAGCGTTCGTCGCAGCACTCAAGATCGGCGATGAGTGATCCCACCTCTTCTGTGGGCTCCCAACGTCGTATAGGACGTTGGGAACCCCGGATACGCGCCGATGATGCTTCGCTGGTGGGGGAGGCGAAGGGGTGGAAGTCGGCGTACGTGCACGTACCGTTCTGTGCAAGGAGATGCCCGTACTGCGACTTTGCGATCGTGGACGAGTCTGTGGAGTCCGGGGCCGATGATCACGACCGATACGTCGATGCGCTCATCGCCGAGATCGCGATGGAGGATCCGTTCGCGACCCTCGATGCAGTGAACTTCGGTGGCGGGACGCCCTCGAGATTGAGGCCAGACCAACTCGGCCGTGTGGTCGCGACGCTCCGTGAACGGTTCGGGTTCTCGCCGGACTGCGAGGTCAGCCTCGAAGTGAACCCGGAAGATTGGACACCGTCGATGGCTGACGGCCTCGTCGAGGTGGGATTCACAAGGGTGTCGATCGGTGCGCAAAGCTTCGATGAGACCATCCTCGGTGTCCTTGGGCGGGTACACGGGCCGTCGGTTCCCTGGGACGTCGTTTCGTCGGCACGCGATGCAGGTTTCGGTTCGGTGAGCATCGACCTGATCTACGGCCACCCCGGAGAGTCAGAGGTCTCATGGCGTGAGTCCGTGGCACGCGCCCTCGAACTTTCCGCCGACCACATCTCGACATACGCCCTCACGGTTGAACCCGGGACGGCGCTTTCACGGGAGGTCCACGCAGGTGCAGCCGCGCCCGATGACGACGTCCAGGCCGACCGGTACCAGTACTTCTGTGAAGCATCGGCGGCTGCCGGCTTCGACCGGTACGAGGTGTCGAACCATGCACAGCCGGGGCATGCTTGCCGGTACAACCTCTCGACGTGGGCCCACGGCGAGTATCTCGGCTTCGGGATGGGTGCTCACGACCACAGATGGGGTGTCAGGTCGAGGAACCACAGGCGACTCGACAGGTACTACGCCGACATCGACGCGGGGAGGCGCCCCCGCCTCGGTTCCGAAGCACTTTCGATGGCTGAGCAACACAGAGATGAGTTCATGCTCGGTTTGAGGGTGGCGGCAGGTGTGCGTATGTCTCGATTTGCCGAGCAGTTCCTGGGCAGCGACGAAGGTGCACGGTTCCTTGCTGCCGGGGTCATACAGGTTGCAGGTGGCCGTCTCGTGGTCACCGATCC
>CAYUJA010000181.1:0-3949 GCA_964444875.1 uncultured Acidimicrobiaceae bacterium
GTTCACAGGTCGTCGATGCGGCAGACATCGACGTCGCCCTCCACGCCCATCGAAGGCAAGCCCGGGAAGCAGGACGACGTCGATGTCTGCCGCATCGACGACCTGTGAACCGTCATCGGGTTCATCGAACCCCAACCGGTGGTGCACGAGGTGGTCGGGGTCGTATGTGCGCATCGACATGACACCAGATCGTTCCACTCTCGGGACGACAGGTGTGATCCGTGCGTTGGAGAGCACGCCATCGAGGGAGATCTCAGACCGCATCGGGAGATATGTGGCAACGACCCCGTGGAGCGGAGGCCACGCTTCGAGTTGGGCGGCAACGACGTGAGATGCGCCAGAGCGGTCCAGCGTGTTGGCCCATGAACGCCAGAGATCCTTGGGATCATCGATACCGGGTAGCCGTTGCTCGTCCACGTCGTCCTCCTCGCCAGGGTCAAACGATAGGTCTGTGGCAACGGCCACCCGTCCACCTGATCCGGACCGAGGCGTACAATCCGTGCATGCCAACGGGGGACGAAGAACAGAACGTACGGCCGATCGACTACACGGCCAACGATGGTTCCGAGTTCGCTCGACCTCACGCTATGGAACCGGACGCTGAGCGGAGCGGGCCGCGTCCATGGATTCCGCTCGCCCTGTCCGCTCTTGCTGTCATGCTCGTCGTCGGTGCGGTTGCCGGCTTCGGGGCACTCAAATTCGACGACCCGGAACCGGCCGCACCACTGGAGTTCGCCTCGGGAGCCCAGAGCGATCCCGAGGCTCCGCCCGAAACGCTCCCCCTGCGCCTCGAGGAATCGTTGCCGAACCTGACGGACAGGCTCACACTGGTGGCCCTGGTGGACGGCACATTCCAGACGCTCCTGTGGGACCCCAGTTTCCGGGTACCGAAGGCATATGATCTCCCGATTGGTGGCAGCGAGCCCCTCGTCGATATCGAGGCCTCCTTCGACAGCGGCGGGAGAATGCTGGCCGTCGAGATAACGACACCGGAGACGACTCAGGTGTATCTCGGGGACCCGACCGATGTCGGAGCCGTTCCTGACATCTCGCGCCCCGCGTCGCTGCTGTGGCATGCATCACAGGTCGGAGCGATCGCTTGGGTGATGCCAGGGTCCAAGGGCCAGTGGTACCTGCATACGGGCAAGGTCGACCCCCTCTCTGGAACGATCACGAATGAGTTGGTCGTCACCTCCTTCGATACTCCCGTCGGCCTGGTGCGATGGGACTCGTCGGGTTTCGTTCTCAACCAGGGCAGCGATGTCGTCGCCATAGGGCCTGACGGCGGGCCGATGTGGCAACGCAAGGGTGTCGCCGTGTCCGGTTCAGCTTCGATCCTGGCGATCATCGCTCCAGACGACAGCGCGAGCGACACACGGTGGGTCATCGCAGATCGGATATCGGGAGAAAGTGCGCCGCGACAGGTCGTAGGTACCCCGAGCGAGGTCTGGGTTACGACGTCACGCGACACCGACCTCATCGCAGAGATAGTGAAGACTGAGACCAGGACGAGGATCGCCGTGAGCGGGCCCGGGCTCGCTGCCCCACGAGTCGTTCAGGTCGACCTCCAGGTCGCGCCGATCGGGTTCACATCGAGCGGTGAGTATCTGCAATTCGACCTGCTCGACTCGAACGACCTCGTCTTCGTGAACTGGAACACAGGTGCAACACACATCGTGCCCATCCCTGACAACACCACCGTCATCGGATCCGATCTCGGCTGATCACATGCCGACAGCCAACAGGGAAGCCAGGTTCCCGCGGGCCTCAACCACAACCTCGTCCATGCCGATCCAGCGCGCAAAGCCGTGGAGCTCTATGACGAGGGCGTCAGCCACTGCCGTGGGATCCTTCCCCTCCTCGATGAACGCCGACCTCACGAGAAGCCTGCCCGCCTTGCGATCGGCTTTGAGGTCCACACGTCCGACGATGTCTCCGTCGAGCATGAACGGCAAGACGTAGTAGCCGTGCACACGCTGGTCGGCCGGTACGTAGATCTCGATGCGGTACCGGAAGTCGAGGAGTCGCTCAGCCCGTTCGCGGTTCCAGATCATCGGGTCGAACGGGCTGAGAAGCGCTGGCCCCGTGATCGACCGGGGACGAACAGCATCAGGATCCATGTAGACCGGCCCCTTCCATCCCGGGACGGCGACCTCTACGATCGTTCCCTCACCGGCGAGACGGGCGAGGATCGGGCGAGCGGTGGGTACATGCAGCCTGAAGTAGTCTGCGATGTCGTTCACCGTGCCGATGCCGTGGTGGCGCGTGGCGTCTGCGAGCAGCACCGCGTACGCTGCGTCCTTGTCGTACTCGGCCCCTCGGTCGAGGATCTCAGGTGCGATCGTGCGCTGCGGGGTGTCGTAGAGTCTGGTGAAGTTGCCGGTGCGCCTGGCGGTCACATGTCCGTTGGCGAACAGCACCTCGAGTGCCACCTTGCCAGGGCTGTACCCCCACCACGCCTCGTTCGTGTGGTCGGGCGCATCGAGGTCGCGCACCGTGAGCGGTCCGTGTTGAACCACCTGGGCGTGTACGTCGTCGATCAGTCCCGGATGGGTGTCGAGCAGTGCCTGGGCCCGGCGCCAGGGTCGCATCGTGTCCATCTTCCATCGCCACAACGGGTGCCGTTCGACCGGCAGCACGGCCGCCTCATGCGCCCAGTACTCGAAATGCTCTCCGGACTCGTTGAGCCAAGTGTCGAGTCTTGTCATGTCGTACGCACCGAGGCGCGAGTAGAACGGCATGTAGTGCGTCCGAACGCAGACGTTCACCGAATCGAGTTGCACGAGGCCCACCGTGGCCATCACGCGCCGGAAGTGGCGCGTGTCGATCCGCCCCTGCGGTCTGGCAGTGTTGAAACCTTGGGCCCCCAGTGCGATCCTGCGCGCTGCGTCCCTGGTTATGGTTCTCATGTGTACACCCTCATCGTTGCGTCTACGCTATCGCCATGACCCGCACAGTGCTCGCAGGATTCCGCACGTTCATCGGCGTGCCCCTCTTTTTCGTCTACACGCTCATCCTCTCGAGCATCATCATCGTCTACGGCATGTTCAACCCTGCCTCGCCGATACACGACCACATCGTCAAACATTGGTCCCATCTCTTCCTGAAGATCCCTCCTGTGCGCCTGGAGGTCGAAGGTATCGAGAAGATCGACCCATCGCAGCGATACGTCATCGCGAGCAACCATCTCTCGCAGTTCGACATCCCGTTGCTGTTCTCCGTCCTCCCGCTTCATGGCAGGTTCCTCTCGAAGAAGGAAGTCTTCAAGATCCCGCTCCTGGGAAGGGCCATGCGAACGATCGGGATCATCGAGATCGACCGTGCTTCGGGCACATCGTCTCGCCAGGCGATAGTCGAGGGTGTGAAGATCGCCGCAGACCGCGGGTACTCGCTGATCGTGTTCCCCGAAGGCACACGCAGCACGAATGGCGATCTCCTGCCGTTCAAGAAGGGTGCCTTCCGCATCGCCATCGACACAGGCCTCCCGCTCGTGCCTGTGGTCATAGATGGCACGGAACTGATCAACCGCCCCGGTTCGAAGATCTTCCGCCCCGGTACGGCACGGATCGTGATCTGTGACCCGATCGAGACATCGGACATGACCAACAAGGACAACCTCAACGACTTCGCGCGCACCGTCGAATCCACGATCAACGAGAAGTACCAGGAACTGAGGAACGGGTAGAAGGCTGAAAGCTGACGGCCCCCTCCGACCTCGCTGCGCTCGGCCACCTCCCCCACTCCGTGAGGGAGGGAAACACATTCTTCTCTCTCCCCCGGCTTTGCGGGGGAGATGTCGAGGTACGAGACAGAGGGGGATCTTCTGGCTGTCGGCTGACGGCTGAAAGCTGTCGGCTGATTCAGTCATACACACCAAGCAGGTAGGTCTTTGCATCTCTCACCTCACAGAGGTACGCACCTGCTGAGGTGACGATCTGGTAGCGGTCGG
>CAYUJA010000182.1:0-3944 GCA_964444875.1 uncultured Acidimicrobiaceae bacterium
CTGCTCTCACGAAGGGTGAGGTGAGAGGCGTTCTGTCATCCGTCTGCGCGAACCCTCGTCACCGAGCACGGTGAGGGCATCTCCTGCCCGTAGCTCCAGGTCCCCCGACGCGACGAGCAGTTCGTTGCCGCGGTGGACGGACACGACGATGCATCCCTCCGGCCAGTTGACCTCTCTGATCTTGCGGCGGTCGGCAGGTGAGCCGGGGGGGATCTCGAACTCGAGGTACTTCGCGGAGGTCGTGGTGGGTGTCGCGACTCGTTGTGGGAGGTCGCCTGTGCGTGCCGCCGTACCGAGGGCGAGGTGGTATGCCGAGATCGCGTCCTCTCTGCGGAACATCGCCTCGATCCGGTCGGGGTGATTCCTGTCGACCACCGGCAGCCTGCCCACACCGAGGACGGCCATCCGTTCGAGCGCATCTGAAACAGGCACGTCCTTCGATACGGTCACAAGGTTCGGTGTCATCGCGTCTTGGGCAACGTGCTGGTCTGAGGCACCCCCGAGCCGCATGATGTCGGAGTCAGAGACGATCCCGACGAGGCGGCCTTGTTCGTCGACGACGGCGACCCCGTTGGCCCGGTTCCTGCGCAGTACACCCTCAACCTTGGTGAGCGTATCCGTAGGGGCAACGGTGATCGGTGCTCGAAGTTCGAGGTCTCCGATCGTGATGCGGGCGAGCAGGTCGATCTGCTCGGTCGGAGCAGCGTGGATCCCCATCCGAACGAGCGGGGCCGTGTAGGCGCTTTCGGGATGAAGCCGGTTCGTCAGGATCGTGGCGATCGCCACCGCAAGCATCAGCGGGAGCACGAGGCCGTAATCTCCTGTTATCTCGAACACGATCAGGATCGACGTGAACGAAGCCCTCGAGACTCCAGCGAACACCGCGGCCATCCCCACGAGGGCGAACGCACCAGAGTCGAGGGGCCGCCCGCCCCACAGCGGGTCGACGAGGATGGCGAACGCTGAACCGGCAACGGCCCCCATGAAGAGGCTCGGCATGAAGATACCGCCGGCCCCCTTCCCTCCAAGCGTCGCAGACGTCGCGATCAGTTTCGCGATGGCGAGCAGCGCAAAGATCCACCACGCGTTCGACACCTCCTGGCTCAACACGGCGCTGATGAACTTCTGGCCTGTGCCGAGAACCTGGGGGGCGACTGCTCCGATGGCTGCAATACCGAGCCCCATCATGAGCGGCCGCATCCACTGGATCATCCGGTCGGGGACGATCGTGAACCAGTCGAGGGCCTCGATGAACGCGATGGCGAGACCGACTGCGATGAGTCCGAGGATGGCGTAGAGCACGAGTTCTTTGGGGTCGTCGAGCGCATACGGGGACACATTGAACGTCAGTTCGTCGCCGATGAGCGCTTGGGATACGACGGCCCCGGCCACCGATGCAATGGCGATCGTATGGAGATGCCGTATCGACACGTCGCGCAGGATCACCTCCATCGCAAAGAACATCCCTGCGATCGGGGCGTTGAACGTTGCAGCGATACCCGCGCCTGCGCCCGCAGCGACCAGGGCGCGCACTTCGACCTCTTCGAGTTTCGTCACCTTGCCTATGAACGATCCTATCCCCGCGCCGATCTGAGCGATCGAGCCCTCGCGGCCTGCAGATCCCCCGACACCGATCGTGAGTGCTGTTGCGACCGTCTTGACGATGGGTACGCGCAACGGGATCTGACCGCCGCGCAACGCCATGGCGACCAGGATCTGTGGAACACCATGCCCTGCGGCCTCGGGAGCCCACATCGCCGATATCGCCCAGGCCAGCCAGAGACCGGCTGGGATGAACAGGAACAGCCAGCCCTTTCCGAGCGATGGCCCCGCCTGTGCGAGGTAGACGACGAACTGTGAAACGTACGCGAGTGCCCGCACGAGAACGACCGCACCCAACCCTGCACCGACGCCGACGACCAACGCCAGCGCCATCAATGATGCATTGCCCGACAGGCGAGGCAAACGGATGCGTTCCTGGAGATTCACCCGATCAGGTTACATCCCACCCGGTCACCACGCCGTAGACTCGGTCTTCTGGCCAGTGATCGATGGGGAACAGTGTCCCAAACAACGAAACCATCTCTCAAGCGTCCGGGGTATCTCGCCGCGATGTCGCTCGGCGCTCTCGGCATCGTGTACGGCGACATCGGCACAAGCCCGCTCTATGCGATCAGGGAGTCGTTGTTGGCCCAGGACCTCGAGGTCATCTCCGAAACCGTCCTCGGCGTTCTCTCGCTCATCTTCTGGTCGCTGCTGATCGTCATCTCGATCAAGTACCTGCTCGTGGTGATGCGTGCAGACAACAAAGGTGAGGGAGGGATCCTTGCGTTGATCGCGATGATCGCCCCCGGCAGGCATGCACCGAGCGGCCGCAGGTGGGTCCTCATCCTCGTCGGCCTGTTCGGTACGGCGCTGCTGTACGGAGATGGGATGATCACGCCTGCGATCTCGGTGCTGTCTGCCGTCGAAGGAATCGATGTGGCGACACCGGTTCTCAAACCTTTCGTGATCCCGATATCTGTCGCGATCCTGATAGGCCTGTTCATGATCCAGCGACACGGCACAGGTGCTGTCGGGAGGATCTTCGGCCCCGTGATGATCGTGTGGTTTCTCACGCTGGCACTCCTCGGCATCGGCCCGATCCTCGACAACCCTTCGGTGTTCGCTGCGTTGAACCCGGTGCACGGTGTTCTCTTCTTCGTCAACAACGGGTTCAAGGGTTTCCTCGCCCTCGGATCCGTGTTCCTCGTCGTAACAGGGAGCGAAGCGCTGTACGCAGACATGGGGCACTTCGGGAAGAAGCCGATCCAGATCACGTGGTACGGACTGGTGTTCCCTGCGCTCATCCTGACCTATTTCGGCCAGGGGGCGTACATCCTGGCGAACCCGGAAGCTGTGGCGAACCCGTTCTATCTCATGGCGCCTGGTTGGGCGATCTGGCCGCTCGTGGTCCTCGCGACGTTCGCTACCGTGATCGCGTCCCAGGCGTTGATCTCGGGTGCGTTCTCGCTGACGATGCAGGCGGTCCAGCTCGGGTATCTGCCTCGTGTACGGATCCTCCACACGTCGGCCACCGAGTCGGGGCAGGTGTACATACCTGCCGTCAACTGGGGACTCATGCTCGCAGCGGTCGGCCTGGTCGTCGGGTTCAAGTCCTCGAGCGCACTGGCTGCAGCGTACGGGATCGCGGTGTCCACGACGATGGTCGTCACCACCGTGCTCATATTCGTCGTCATGCGTGAGAAATGGCACTGGGCTATGCCTGGTGCAGTTGCGCTGAGTTCGGCGTTCCTCGTCATCGACCTTGCGTACTTCGGGTCCAACCTGTTCAAGATCCCCGACGGTGGCTGGTTCCCGTTGCTGGTCGCTGCGGTGATCTTCGCTGCGATGACGACGTGGAAGAAGGGAAGGAAACTGCTCGCCGAACGCATGCGCGTGGGTGCGCTGTCCATCGAACGTTTCATCGCATCGGTCAGCAAGAAGGAGATCCTGCGGGTGCCGGGCACTGCGGTGTACATGTTCTCGCGGCCCGGATCGACGCCTCCGGCACTGCTCGCCAACATGCGGCACAACGGGGTACTTCACGAGAGGATCGCGGTCCTGTCTGTGCTCACGACCACGGAACCGCGGGTGCCTGGGGCGCGCCGTGCAGATGTGTGGCCCTTGGGTCACGGCTTCTTCCAGATCGTGCTGCGGTACGGGTTCATGGAGGACCCCGACGTGCCGGAAGGTCTCAAGAGCATCGTGAGGAGCGACTTCGGGTACGACGCTGACGACACGGTGTGGATCCTCGGGAGGGAGACCGTCCTCGCAGCCGAGCGTCCGGGCATGGTGGTGTGGAGGGAGAAACTCTTCAGCCTGATGGCCAGGAACGCAACCCCTCCGACGCGCTACTTCCACATCCCGTCTGAGAGATCCCTCGAGATCGGCATGCAGATCGA
>CAYUJA010000183.1:0-3936 GCA_964444875.1 uncultured Acidimicrobiaceae bacterium
GAGACGCACGGCGTACAGCTTCGACCCGCCAAGGTCTATCCCGATAGTTTCCATCAGATGAGCGTATCAGCCATCAGCCGACAGCCGAGCCAATACCGCGAGGCGCCAGCCGAGCCTATTCCACCTCGACGGTCTGGGGTCCAGGGTCGTCGTCGTCGTCGTTCTTGGACGTCACCGTCTGTGTGATACCGATGAAGAGGGCTCCGATACCCGAGGCCACCTCGAAGGCCGCCTTACCGAAGTGGACGACGGCTATCTTCACTCCTTCGACGAGCGGGTCGATGATCTTGTCCTCGGTCATTGGTCCTCCAGTGTGAACACGATGCGCAGCTCGCCTTCTTCGAGTTTGGCCTTCCTGATCGTACGTCTCCGCAGAGAATCGGGCAGGACGATGCTCCTGCGGTACGGGTCGATAGTGATGAAGATATCGTCGTCGTGGCGCATGACCCCGACGTCTCCTTTCACTGCGAAAGGCACCGTGACGATCAGTGCAACGTCGTCACTGTCGTCGACCTGTTCAACACGCAGCGGGTGCACATCTGACAGCTTCTTTGTCGGGTCGGTATCGCCGTAGAGCTCATCTCCGACTATTCGCAACAGATCCGGCCCGACCATCTCGGTGTCGAACAGCCGAAGGTGCCGTATGTCTGTCCCCGCGAAACCTTCATCGACCGACTTGAGATGGCCCTTTTGGATCTCTCTCCACTTGGCGAAGTATGGGTCCTCGACCGCATCGGGGAGCACACGGTTCACGATCGCCGAGTCGACGCCGTAGCCGAACAGGCCGAGGTAGGTGTACGTCCGTCGCGCCTCGGCGATGACCATCTTTTCGGGGTTCATCACGAGGCGGGCCGTGGTTATCTCGGGGTCGGACAGCAACTCTCGAATGCCATCTAACCGCTCGTAGAACTTCGCTACCGAATCGAAAACAGCATCGTCGGCCACCGGCATGGAGGACATCCTCGTCAGTACAGGACGCACGGCCTTGACGACACGCCGCGACAGCGGGAACAACTTGTCCATGTACCAGGCCATCACGTCTGGAAGGCTCAGGAGCCGCAACGTCTCTGCGGTTGGGGCACAATCGACCACGATCGTCTCGTACTCACCAGACCGTGCGTGCTCTCGCACAGCCGCCAGGGAGAACAGTTCATCCATACCGGGGAACACCGTCAACTCCTCGGCCTCGATACCTTTGAGGCCGGACCAGTCGAACAACGCAGTCAGGTGGTCACGGACGTCTCCCCATGATTCCTCGAGCCTCTTCTGGCTATCGATCTGCTGTGCTTCGAGGTTCGGCACGACCACCGTCGGGTCATCTCCAAGGGGCGAACCGAACGCGTCGGCCAACGAATGGGCGGGGTCTGTGGACATGACAAGCGTCCGGTAGCCCATGTCCGCAGCTTTGATCGCTGTTGCAGCCGATACCGTTGTCTTGCCTACGCCACCCTTGCCCGTGACAAGGATTATGCGCATCAGGATTTCGCTTCGGACCGCTTCTTGAGGCCGCGCAGCGCCGTTCCGACGATCTGCTTTTCAGCCTGGCGCCGCAAGAATCCGGGAACCGTGAAGGCGGGATCTACCTTGAGTGCGTACACGACCTCGCATCCTCCTTCGTCAAGGGAGTTGAATTCGTACCTGCCCTCGAGCGAACGGATGTCATCGTTGGGGATGGCCTTCCAAGCGAACCCGTTGTCGTAGTCGTAGTCGTACACAAGCGTGTAGGAGAGTTCTTTGACCATTCCGTCGATCACGAAGTCGGCCATGGCCGGCCGGCCGTACTCGTCGTCTTCTGTGATCGACACCGATTTGACTCCACCTGCCCAGTCCGGGTACGCCTCGAGGTCGAGCGCCACCTCGTACACATGCTGAGGTTCCGCGGACACTTCGATTTTCTGTACGGTTCCTTTGACAGCCACCATCGCCTCCTCTATGAACTATGCGCCACAGGCTAGCGGTTACACCGCTGCCCTGATGCGCACGAACTCGATCGTGTATCTGTATGGCTCGTCGCCATCGCCGTAGGCGGCAGAGAACCGCTCGAGTCCCTCGGCGATCTCGCGATCGGAAAGCAACTGGATCGTGGACACGAACCGGTTTCTCACCGCTGTCTGCCATGATGCCGCCGTGCGTTCCACGACCTCGGGAAGCTGCTCCACAGTGACACCGGCAGCGGTGCGTCCAAGGTTGTCTGTGAGCATGTCGATGGGCGGGAACCTGGCAGCGTCGAGTTCGCCGATGCGGGGAAACCACCTGGCAAGGGCCGAAGACGCCATCGACTCGGGTGCGAACGTCCAGATCTCGACCACACCCCCAGGCGCCACGACGCGCAGCGCCTCGTCGATCGCTTCACGACACCGGCCGTAGTGGATCGAGAGATGGAAGTACACGAGGTCGGCCACGTCGTCGCGTAGCGGCAGATGTTGAGACGATCCTCTCACCACAGCCACACCATCTCTGGCCGCCGCCTCGAGACACATCGATGTAGACGGGTCGACGACGATGGGTGTAACACCGGGGGCGACCCACTGCCCCGCATGGGCACCGGTACCCCCGCCAACGTCGACCAGTACGCCACTTCGGCCCACGGCGGCCAGGCGGGCTCTGGCGAGGGTGGCAGCGGTCGGCTGACGGTGGCGGTATCCGCGGGTGAGGTCGGTGAGGTCGATCGGCCTCATGCGATATCACCCATCACCCGGCACCCTGGAGGCGAACCGGTACGGTCTGCCCGTCGCCCGGAAGTAGCCGACGTTACGACATGCGGTCGTCGCGTATGTCCACGACACGGCTTGGGGCTGGTGCACGTCACCGAAGAAGTGGAAGCGAGGTTGGTAGCGGTCGAGATACTCGGTGATCTCCGGCGATCCCTTGTACCCACGGCCGATCACATCGCGTGCGAGTGGCTCGATCGCGGGCGGTACGTGTGTGCAGAGCACATCGACCTGCCCTATCGCCTCCAGTTTGTCTGCCATGTCCGTGTGGCTGACTTCACCTTCGGTACCGAGCCGCGGCATCCCGCCGCCAACGAAACCAACGGTCCACCCCTGTATCTCGACAACCTGCGCGTCGACGTATCGTGCCGAGCGCGGAAGCGAACGTTCGAGGAGGTCCGGCCTATCGACGTTCCCGTACGTCACGTACGCCTCGGCCCCATCGAGGGCTTCCGATGCCCGTGCGTACTGCACTGCCATCAGTTCACCAACACGTATCCGTACCTCGTCTTCGATACCGTCCACCCGCTCACGCCACGCCAGGGTCGCCTCGTCGTACCTGTGCATCGACCGAAGACGGCCGATCCGCTCAACGGTCTCGATACCGACGATGTCGGCGATGATCCCTTCACCCGTTCGATAGTCGATGAGGTTCGCGAGGTCGCCGAGCACGAGCAGCGGTTCTCCGAGGCCGGCGACGCGGGCGAGCGCCGTGCTCGCGTCGTGGACGTCGGCAACAATGATCATCGCCACCTGCCCCCTCGATGTCGGATCCGCTGATGTGCGATACCAGCGTAGGCACGGACGCTACCTGCCACGACGACGAGCCTCTGCGATCTCCGTGAGCATCGCCTCGTCCGATTCGCGCTTCTCGAGATCGTCCGCGATGGACCCGGCGTAGAGCGGGTCTACCCGGCTCAGGGCCCACACGGCATGGCGCCGCAACATCACGTCGTCGTGTTGGACGTACGTCATGAGAAGTCCGACGGATTCGGGCCCTGCGGTGTTGCCAAGCGCCACCAACGCGTTCCTACGCACGAACCGCATCTTGCGGCCAGGGACGTACCAGTGGCCGACCACAGCGTTGAGTTCCTCATCGCTCATCTCGAGAACCGCAGCCGGCGTCAGCGCGTCGGGCCTCGACGCCAGGCCTTCGAGTGTTCGCGAACCCGGCGGGCACGCGGTGAGACAATCATCGCATCCATAGATCCGTCCTGTGGCGGCA
>CAYUJA010000184.1:0-3892 GCA_964444875.1 uncultured Acidimicrobiaceae bacterium
CGTAGTACGACTCGGAGGCCGTGTGACGGTTGATTGCGTGGTGTATCCATGTACCAATGCATGATTCCTTCGCATCGCTGGCGCCCGAGCGTGCGACCGTGAAGCCCGAACAACCATGGCGACGAGAGTTGGCCGACGAGACAGCGAACCCGCCCGGGTTCAACGCAGACACCTCAAGAAACGCACAGCGTCGATCACGAACCTCGAAAAGCGGATGTCTCCCCCCTGATCCGGGGTCGTGCTACGTCGTACGTACTTCGTACTACTGCCTGTAGTCCGCACGGTTCTCACCGACCCCGCTCAAATGCGAAGTGTCGGGTTACTGCTCGTAGATGTCGTCGACGATGCCGACGACCACGCTGCGGATCGGTCCGGTGTCGACGCCGTAGATCTGGCGGGCGGAGGTCCCCTCGTCGAGGATGAGCACGGTTTCGTCCGCCCCGGCACCGACGCGGTCGGTGCAGATCATGTAGGAGCCTGTGTCTGTGCCGTTGTCGATGAGCCTGCACAGGAGCAGGCGCTCGCCGTCGAAGAACTCGTGGTTGATCGTCGATACGACGTTGCCGATGACACGCCCGACCTTCACAGCCGCACCTCAACGTCGTCGACGATCCCGACGATCGCGTGGTCGACAGGGACGAACCGTGGCTCCATCGCTTCTGCTGCCTCGCGCGACGCGACAAAGTACACGACGTCGCCCGGACCCGCCTGGTAGACACCGTCCGCTGCGACGATGCAGGAACCAACGTCACGGCGATGCTCATCGAGCGGCTGGACGATCAGGAGCTTCATCCCGACCATGCCGGGATCCTTCACCGTTGCTACGACCGCCCCGCGCACCCGTCCGAGGTTCATGACCGCTCTGCGTAGGTCGCGACCCTGTCGGCGAACCGGGCTGCCGCTTCGAGGTCGATTCTGAGATCCGGGGTCAACTGCGCGATCACGACACTGTCGGTGATGGCGGTTCCCGACCGGTCGTGCGCGGCCTCGACGGCCGCATCGACCTCTCCGACACTGCCGTCGACGATGAAGTACGCCTTGCCACCAAGGCCGTCGGCGAGCCGCAGCCCCGACAGCGACACGTGTGCATGCTTCACCGCGGCATCTGCGGCGTTCACGCCTTGAGCGACCGAAGATGTTTCGACGACGCCAACGGCCTCTGCGTGGATGTTCACGGACCGCTCCGGCGCAAGAAGGGTATCTGCGACAGCTTGTGCGACGTCTGGGAGGAACACGGAGTCGATGAGCGACGGCCGCTCGCGTTCGGCAACGATGTCGCCTGCCACTTCGACCGAGGCGGTGTCTCCCGTCACGAGGATGACGTACTTGCCTGGGTGTGTGGTGCCCGTGCTGATCGTGTCGACCGGGGCACCTTTGATGATGGCGTCTGCGCACTCGATACCCGCAGGTACGGACGAGAACTCCCAGATTCCTAGGGCCGGCGGGCGTGGCTTGTCAGACAATGCGCAACGCTCCCACGACGGTCACCCGCCGCACCCTCGAGAAGGTGCGCGGTCGTGTCAGGCCTTCCCCCGTCGGGCTTGCGATGGAGAACGACGTGTACCCCTCGCCTTCGTTTCCCAACCCGTCGACGTTGGACCCGTTGGCAACGAACACCGAGCAATCCATCCTCCGTGCCATGGTGGTGATCGTGTCGACGTTGGTGGAATGTATCGAAGCGGTGTGCTTGAAGCCGTGCTCGGAGGCCACCGCAAGGTCGATGGCCGTGGCGACGTCCTTGACCCGGACGATGGGCATCACAGGCATCATCTGTTCGGTCCACACGAGGTTGTGGTCCGCCGACACCTCGGCGAGGACGAGACGGGTTTCGGGTGGGACGGTGATCCCGATCTCGGCCAGGATCACGGATGCATCCTTGCCGACGAAGGCGGGGTTCATCACACCGGGTTTCCTCGCCGGACCCCTGTCTGAGAAGATCACGCGCTCGAGGCGCTTGAGTTCGTGTTCCTTGAGCCGGTACGACCCCACTGCCACCATGTGCTGGACGAGTCTGTCTGCCACGGTGTCGACCACGATCGTGGTCTTCTCATCGACACAGATGATGTTGTTGTCGAACGAAGCGCCACTGACGATGGCCTTTGCAGCCTTTGCGACGTCTGCGGTCTGGTCGACGACGGCAGGCGGGTTGCCAGGGCCCGCGGTGATGGCCTTCTTCGGCGTCTTGAGCGCCGCCTTGACGACACCGGGGCCACCCGTTACGAGGAGCACCCGCACATCGGGGTGGGCCATCAACGCCTGGGCGGACTCCAGCGTCGGTACAGCCACGCAGGTGACGAGGTCCGGCGGGCCTCCAGCGCCGACGATGGCCCGGTTGATCAACTTGACGTTCTCGATGCTGACCTTGCGCGCCGAAGGGTGGACGTTGAACACGACGACGTTGCCTGCGGACAGGATCGCGATCGAGTTGTTGATGATCGTCGACGTCGGGTTGGTCGTAGGTGAGATCGAACCGATGATCCCGTACGGCGCATACTCGGTGATCATCATCCCCCTGTCACCGGTGACGATGTGCGGTTCGAGGTCCTCGGGCCCCGGTGTGCGTTCGATCACAAGGTGGTTCTTGAGCACCTTGTCGTCGGCCCGCCCGAGACCGGTCTCGGCTCTGGCCATGTAGGCGAGGCGCTCGTTGTTCTCACGCATGCACACCCTGACCGCTTCGATGATGCCCTTGCGCGCCTCGAGGCCGACGGACTGGTACCGGGCGAAGGCTCGTTTGGCAGCTGCGACCGCTTCATCGATCGTCGCAAAGACACCTTCGCCGAGCGCTTCATCGATGCTATCCATAGCGTCGTTGGCCGTGATGCCTGCACCGGTTCTCCCACCGATATCGCCGGCCGACACGCGGCTCTTCACCTTCGAGATGATCGCCTGGACGTCGGAATCTGTCAGCTGTTTCGGCATGTCACTTCACGAACACCGTTTCGCCATCGAGGTCCCACTGGTCGACGATGGCCATGATCACCGCGTCACAGGGTTTGTCCTTGGTCACCTGTGTTTGGCGTGCGGAACTGCCTGACGCGTACAGCACGACCTCGCCGACACCTGCGCCGACGCTGTCAACAGCCACGACGTACGCGCCGGACGCCGACCCGTCTTCGTTGAGGTGCCGTACGACGAGCAGGGGCAAACCCTCCATCAGGGGTTCTTTGCGGGAAGCCACGAGGGTCCCTGTCACCATGCCGAGGTTCATTGCGTCGCCTTTCTCGAAGCAGACGCGTTACGAAACGGCGTCTTGTGCCTCGCTGTTGCGACCGAGTGGGAGCACCAGGTCGAGGTTGACGTGCGGGCGTGCGATGACGTGGGTCGAGATGACCTCTCCGACCTTCTCTCCGCCTCGCACTCCGGCATCGACAGCGGCCTTCACCGCTGCAACGTCACCGCGCACGATGGCTGTGACGTAGCCGCCACCTGTCTCTTCGTAGCTGACCAGTTCGACCTTTGCGGCCTTCACCATCGCGTCCGCCGCTTCGACCATCGCAGCGAAGCTGCGGCATTCGATCATCCCTAGTGCATCTGACATGCGTTCCTCCTGTTGAGCTCTATCGTCACGTTGTCTGTCGTCCGTCGATGCCTTCCAACGCGGCTACCGCCGCCTGCCAGCCGACCTCCATGTCCTGTTCTTCTCCACCAAGGTAGATGCGCCCGACCGCACCGAAGGCCCGCACCTCGAGCACGTTGATGTTCGCAGCTTTCTCAGCCTCGTTCGCGGCGAGTGCAGCGTACGCCGCAGGCTGGCACTCCATCACATAGAGTGTCTGGCCTGGAATGATCATCTGCCCGTGACGCATCCTGTTGATCAGTTGGGCGTGGTGGTCATCGATACGGCGGATCAACTGACTCGAGAGTACCTTCGGCTTGAGTCGCTCGATCT
>CAYUJA010000185.1:0-3884 GCA_964444875.1 uncultured Acidimicrobiaceae bacterium
AGAACAGCCACGCGGCGAGCGTACCGGTACTGATGAGGGTGTCCATGGCAGGCGAAAGCGACTTGACCTGCTTCCAGGTCGCCTTGTGGAACTGGGCTCCGAAGTAGAACACCACGATCGAGGTGATGGCGAACTGGAGCCACTCAGACCAGAGCGCTTCAGGGCCGAACCAGGCAAGGAGCATCAGCGGCACCGTCAGGATGGCAGCACCGACGACATTGCGGAACTGGTACTTCGCCTCGGCGTCGTACCGCTCGGTCATGGACCGGTCATCGTTGTCGGGGTCGATCTCGTTGATGTCGTACCCGAGCTTGGCTACGGCAGCGCGCAGTGCTTCAACGTCTGCATCTGGTGAGATCGTCGCACGGGCCTCCTGGCCTGCGAAGTTGACGTTGGCGGACTCAACGCCATCTTGTTTGCCGAGTACGCGTTCGATGCGTACGGCGCATGACGCACAGGTCATGCCCTCGACATCGAACCGGATCTCCGTATCGCTCATTGTGGTCCTTCCCGTGTGACGAACGCGCCCGATGGCGCGCACTCACGCAAGTCAAAAAGAGGGTTGGGTAGGCTCAGAGGCCTTCTACTTCGTATCCCTGTTCGTCGATCGCTGTGACGATCGCATCCAATTCGACCTTCTCAGGGTCGAACTCGACGTCGACAGTGCGGTCATTGATCGATACTTCGGCCTTGGCTACACCTTCCATGGGACCGACTGCGCCCTCGATGGAGGATTTACAGTGGCCACAGGAGATGTCGGGTACGGAGAGGGTTATCTGAGTCACGGGGAGCCTTTCGTTGTTGGGAGTCCCGGCGCGTATCTCAGCGACTCGAGGAGTTCATCGACGACCTGTTCGGATCGCCCGTTCTTGACATGTTCGAGAACGCAGGTCTCGATGTGGTTCTGGAGCAGAACCCGGTTCACTCCTTCAAGTGAACCCTGCAGAGCCGAGACTTGTTTCATGATATCTGGGCAGTACCTGTCCTCTTCGACCATTCGGATCACCCCTTCGAGATGACCGCGGACAGTCTTGAGCCTGTTGATGGCCGAAGACTTGTGTTCATGCTTCATAGCGCAAGTATATCCCACCCCGGGAGGGGTACTGTCGAGCTCTTCTGACAGCCCCATACCCGTTTCGCTACCGGGAACTATGAACGGTTGCCCGGCACCTGTCAATCCTCCTCACGGCCTGAGCAGTCCGCCGATGCGGCGTGCTGTCACCCAGGACCCCGCGACGCCGAGTGCCAGGAGGTATCCCACGTTGATGAGCATTGTCCAATCGAGGATCCCGAGCGTGAGCCCCCTGGTCAGGACGACACCGTGGAACAGTGGCGACACCCACGTCAGGGTCTGAAGCCACTGTGGGTAGACATCGAGGGGGTAGAACGTTGCAGAGAACAAGAACAGGGGCATCGTGAGCAGCGTCACGTAGTCGAGGTCCTGCCAGGTCCGCATCCAGGTCACTCCCGCCGTTGCGACCGCTCCGAATGCGAACCCGATGAGGATCGTTGCAGGGAACGCCAGGAGGCCGATGGGTGACTCGATGAGGCCCATCACCGCCATGACAAGGAGAAAAGCGCCTGAGTACATGCTTCCGCGCGCCAGGGTCCATGCGATCTCACCCGATGCCACCTCGTTCGGTTCGACCGGTGTGGCGAGAACGCCTTCGTAGATCTTCCCGAACTTCAGCTTGAAGAAGATGTTCGTCGATTCAAAGACGGCCCCGTTCATTGCGGATGCGGCGAGCATGGCGGGTGCGGCGAACGCTGTGTACGACACGGTTGCCCCCCCGACCTCGATGTCACCGACGAGTTGACCAATCCCGATTCCAATGGCGAACAGGTAGAACAGCGGTTCGAAGAATCCTGAAAGGAGGATCGGCCAGAACGTCTTGGTGGCGATCACGTTGCGTTCAACGATGTAACGCCCCCGCCATTTCCGCGGTAGGGGAGGTACGACGCGAGCGGTGAGGGTCCTCGAACTCATGGCGTCAACCTTCGTCGGATCGGTGCCATCGAGAGCATCGTGCCGATGATGATCCACACAGACAGATACACCACACTCACCCACCATGGGACGCCCGGGGTGCTACCGACGACGATCGCCCTCGCGAGTTCGACGCCGTGGTAGATGGGCGTGACGATGGCGACGGGCTGCAACCATCCTGGCAGGTTGGTGACGGGGAAGAACACGCCGGAGAACAGGAACATCGGGATGACCACGAAGCGGAAGTACATGGCGAGTCCTGAGGGGTCCTCGAGCCGAACGGTGAATGCGGTCGTTGCGGCGACCAGGGCGACGCCGACGAGTATGGCAGGGCCAACAGCGAGGAGAGACTGGAGCAACGGTGCAACCTGGAAGGACGCCATCACGACGGCGAAGACGACGGAGACCATCAAGACCCTCGTTGCAGACCACAGCATGTGGCCAAGAACGAGGCTCGGAACGCCGATCGGGCTTGCGAGAATGGCCTTCCATGTCTCGCGCCACTTGATCCCGCCCATCACCTTCCATGCTCCCTCGCCCGCACCGGTCTGCATGGCGGTTGCGACGAGGAGGCCTGGTGCGAGGAACGTGAGGTACGAGACGTTGTCGATCCCTTCAGGGAGGCTGGCATCGACGAGAGAGCCCAGACCAACACCCATCGCGAGGAGGTAGAGCACGGGGGTGAGGAAACTCGAGACCACCGAACCCCGCCAGGTTCGCCGGTAGACACGAGCCTCGGCTTCAGCAACGCGCAGAGACAGGGGCGTGGCCATCAGTCCACGAGTGTCCGGCCTGTGAGGCGTAGGAAAACGTCCTCGAGCGAGGAACGCCTCGCCAGCACGGTTTCTGGCTCCATGTCTGATTCCGCGATACCCGCGATCAGGTGTTCGGCATCATCGGTGTACACCAGGGCCCTGTCGGCGAGGATCTCCGTGCGGTCAGATAGGCTCTCCACACGTTCCGAGATCGTCTGGAGCACTCCTACGGGGAATCGTAACTCGACGACGTCACGAGGTGTGTGCTCCTTGATCAATCCTGCGGGTGAGCCCTCTGCAACGATTTTCCCCTTGTCCATCACAACGAGTCTGTCACACAGCTGTTCGGCCTCATCCATGTAGTGGGTGGTGATGATGAGCGTCACACCCTGTTGTTTCAGCCGGTACAGGCGATCCCACAGCACGTGGCGAGCCTGGGGGTCGAGGCCGGTGGTCGGTTCGTCGAGGATGAAGAGGTCCGGTTCGTTGATCAATCCGCGGGCGATGATCACCCGTCGCTTCATGCCGCCAGACAGGGTGCTGATCGTTGCGTCCCGCTTCTCTGTAAGTTGCACGAAGTCGAGCAGTTCGTCGATTCTGGTGCGGATGACGGCTCGTGAGAGGTCGAAATACCTCCCGTAGATGAGCAGGTTGTCGTAGACGGACAGATCCTCGTCGAGGTTGTTCTCCTGGGGGACGACGCCCAGGCGCGAACGAAGCTGGGGCCCGTGTTTCATCGGATCGAGTCCAAAGACGGACAGTTCGCCGCTCGTGATCGGGCTGACGGCGCCGATCATCCGCATCGTCGATGTCTTGCCTGCCCCGTTCGGGCCGAGAAACCCGAACGATTCACCCGGTTTCACCTCGAAGTCGATGCCGTCGACCGCAACGAACTCACCGAACTTCTTCGTGAGCGAGCGGGCCTCGATCAGTGTGTCAACCATGAGGTTCGAGACTACCTATGAGGTGGGAGGGTGCCGGACGAAACGCCGAAGACAGAGAGCGGAGAGCAGAGAGCGGAAACCTGATGGCCTCTGGCGGAGTACGGATGACGGTGTCGGGTGTACCAGACGCACCGTTCTGATCCTCCAAGTACCAAGTACCAAGTACCAAGTACCAAGTACCAAGTACCAAGTACCAAG
>CAYUJA010000186.1:0-3844 GCA_964444875.1 uncultured Acidimicrobiaceae bacterium
CCTCCCTTGGACGAAGTCCGGGGGAGGTGGCCGAGCGCAGCGAGGTCGGAGGGGGAAGCCAAAGACACACGCCTGGCAACCATTCGATCAGAGAACTACCGCTCCCTATCTCCGCATCCTCCAAGTACCAGGTACCAGGAGGGTCAGCGGATAGGCGGTTTCGGGCGCCGTCAGCCAACAGCCATCAGCCATCAGCCATCAGCTCACAGCCGGAGAACGGGAAACGGCGTCCTCCTATCCGCGCGTCTTCCAAGTACCAAGAGGATCGGCGGATAGGGGTTGCCGGGGAGGCACATGTGGGTCGTCGGCTGCTTCCCCCTCTGTCTCGTTCCTCGACATCTCCCCCGGAGGACCGGGGGAGAGGGAAGAACCAGGCTCTTCCCTCCCTTGGACGAAGTCCGGGGGAGGTGGCCGAGCGCAGCGAGGTCGGAGGGGGAAGCCAAAGACACACGCCTGGCAACCATTCGATTAGAGAACTACCGCTCCCTATCCGCGCATCCTCCAAGTACCAAGTACCAAGTACGTCCTCATTCCTGTTTCATATCCGGGTCGTTGGCCTTGGCCTCTTGTTCGCGCCGTGCCCGATCCATGTAGTTGCGATAGGAGCGCTTTCTCGTACGGGTGATGATGATGTACAGGCCCACGATGACCGCAGCGAGGATCACCCACACGACGATCTCGCCACCACCCGCTTCAGGGAGGTTCAACTCGGTGGATTGGGCGAGAACTTGTGCTGCGAGCATGGCTCTAGCCTACGTCCCACCCGAAAGAAGCGCCGCGTGGCAAAGACGATCACCCTCATACGACACGCTCAGACGAACGCGAATCGCGACCATGTCTGGCAGGGGACACTCGACACCGGACTGTCGCCCGCAGGAATCGACCAACTCGAACACGTGGCCGAGCGTTTCGGAGACGACAGACCACAGATCGTGATCTCGTCGGACCTCGACCGCGCCATGCGGACTGCCTCGGTCATCTCGGACACCGTCGTGCCCGACAGTTCCTGGAGGGAGTTCGCCGTAGGATCGTGGGAGGGCAAGACGACGCCACAGATCATGGATGAGCACCCCGAACAGATGGAGGCCTTCCTGGCCGGCGAGGACGTCGCCCCTGGAGGCGGGGAGTTGATGTCGGCTTTCGGCGAGCGCGTCGTCGGGGCTTTCTACGACCTCGTGGGGCGGCTGTCCGACGGCGACCATGCCTGCGTCGTCACCCACGGTGGGGTGATCTGGGCGCTGCTATCGCACGTGCTGGGACGCCGCGGGTTGGCTACGGCGATGACCGTCACCTCGAACACGGCGCTCACTGCGATCACCGTCGCCGATGGCGCTCCACCGCAGTTGACGATGTTCAACGACGCCACACACCTCGATCGACCCTCGGTCCAGTTCACCCCTGAGGGGAGGACCGTGACCGTTTTCCGCCACGGCCAGAGCGAAGGCAACATAACCGGTCGCTGGCAGGGGCGTACGGACAGTCCGCTCACCGACGTCGGCCGCAGACAGGCCTTCGAGGCGTCCCGGTACGCCCCCAGGGTCGATGCGCTCTACACCTCGCCGCTGCAACGCGCCAGGACCACGGCTGAGATCATCGGCCGGACGATCGGCGTCGCACCATCGGACAACGATGGGCTGATGGAGATGGCGTTCGGGTCGTGGGAGAACCTCACATACGACGAGGTTGCAACGCGTGACCCTGAGCTGCTGTCCAAGGTCTTCGTCGATGACATCGACCTACCTCGCGGTGGAGACGGAGAGACATTCTCCTCCACGGGCAAGCGGGTATCTGCAACCATCACATCGCTGGTTGAGGCATCGGCCGGCGACATCGGTGCAGTGAGCCACGGCGCAGCGATCAGGGCCTACGTCGTCGACGTACTTGGCATGTCGTTCGCAGAGCGAAACTGTCTCGCGGTGGCGCGCAACACCTCGATGACATCCGTCCTGTACGCGGGAGACAGGGTCATGGTCTCGTCGTACAACGTCGCTCCACACCTGGAACTCTGACCGTGCGCTTGTTGCTCGTCACGAACGACTACCCGCCGAAACCCGGCGGCATCCAGATGTACCTCCAGAACCTCGTTGATGCGTACGACGGTGACGTACTCGTGGTCGGGCCGAGCGATGAGCGCGTCAGCGGCCCGGAGCCGGGCGTCGTGCGTGGAAACCGCCCCTACATGCTGCCCGACCGCCGCACCCGTGAACTCGTACGAGACGCAGCGAAGGACTTCAGCCCCGATGCCATCCTGTTCGGAGCACCGCACCCGCTTGCGTGGATGGGGCCCTGGCTGAGGGAGGAACTCGGCGTTCCTTTCGGCATCGTGAGCCACGGCGCAGAGATCACGATCCCCGGCTCGTTTCCCGGTGTGTCCCGGGCGCTCGGGCGATCCCTCGCAACGGCCGATGTGCGGTTCGCCGTGAGCCGATTCACCGCTCGCCGCGTCGAATCGATCGCCCATGCACCCGTCGAGTTCCTCGGCGCCGGCGTGGAGGTCGACACGTTCAGACCACCCGATGTGCGCCGCGAGAACCCGGTTCCCGTCGTCGGATGCGTGTCGCGGTTCGTTCCCCGCAAGGGCCAGGACAGGCTGGTCCGTGCGGTCGCCCAACTCGAAACGGACGTCGAAGTGCTCTTCGTCGGTACAGGGCGAACAGAGAACCAGATCAGGGATCTTGCACACGAACTCGGTGTGCGTGCGCGGTTCGAGGTCGATGTGGCGTGGTCAGAACTGCCGGGGCTGTACCGGTCGATGGACATGTTCTGTATGCCGTGCAAATCCCGTTGGGGTGGGCTCGAGATCGAAGGGCTTGGCCTCGTGTTCCTCGAAGCTGCCGCCAGTGGACTCCCTGTACTCGCAGGTGATTCCGGTGGCTCTCCAGAGACGGTGATACCCGGGCAAACCGGATTCGTCGTATCGAGTGTTTCCGACATCGTTGAGGGGTTGTCGCTCCTCATCGATGACCCCGAACGATCTGCGACCATGGGGGCGCGGGGCAGGGAGTTCATCGAGCGGGAGTTCACGTGGCAACGGGTCATCGAACGTCTCCATGGCGGTTTTACTCCGCACATCGGCTAGGTTTGCCGAGCATCACACCTCTTGACAGGGGTGCCGAACTGTCGTACTGCTGTACGTCAACGCCTATGAAATGGAAGTCATGACCAAGAAACTCGTCATCGTTGAGTCGCCGGCCAAGGCGCGCACGATCAACAAGTACCTTGGTGATGGTTTCATCGTTGAGTCCTCCGTCGGCCACATCCGCGACATCCCGGCGAGAGCTACCGAACTCCCACCGTCGAAGCGGGATCACTGGAGGTCGACCAGGTTCGGCATCGATCTCGAGCACGGGTTCACCCCCATCTACATCGTCACCGACAACTCGAAGAAGCAGGTGGCGCAACTCAAGAAGTTACTCAAGGATGTCGATGAGTTGTACCTCGCGACGGATGAGGACCGCGAGGGGGAAGCCATCGCCTGGCACCTTCTCGAGGAACTCAAGCCGAAGGTCCCTGTTCACCGCATGGTGTTCCACGAGATCACCGAGCGGGCCATCCAGGAAGCGGCGGCCAACCCCAGAGAACTCGACATGCGCGTCGTCCAGGCCCAAGAGACGCGCCGCATCCTCGACAGGTTGTTCGGGTTCGAACTGTCCCCCGTCCTGTGGCGAAGGGTCGAGCGGGGTCTGTCGGCAGGGCGTGTGCAATCCCCTGCGACACGGATCCTGGTCGAGCGCGAACGTGAGCGGATGGCCCATGTGTCCGCCAGTTATTCGAGCCTCAAGGCGATGCTCTCGTCTGACGGGTCGGAGTTCCCCTCAGCCCTCAAGGCGGTCGATGGCGTACG
>CAYUJA010000187.1:0-3825 GCA_964444875.1 uncultured Acidimicrobiaceae bacterium
CGCTTGAGCCCCAACGGCAGCCGGCACGGCATACCCCATCGTTCCGAGGCCTCCAGAGTTGATCCAGTGGTTGGGTTTTTCGAACTGCCAGAACTGTGCCGTCCACATCTGGTGCTGGCCGACGCCGGCGACGACGATCGCGTCCGGGCCGACGTGTTTGGTGAGTTCATCGATGACGTACTGTTGCAAGATCATGCCGTCATCGCTCTGGACGTAGGCAAGAGGGAAGTCCTTCTGCCAGCGTGCGATCGTCGCGAGCCACTCGTCACGCCGTGGTGTGCCGTGCTCGGCGAGGTCGGCCGCGCCGGCCTCGAGCAGTTGGATGAGGACCGCCTTTGCATCGCCGACGATCGGGACATCAGCATTGCGGATCTTCCCGATCTCGGCAGGATCGACATCGATGTGTATCACCTTTGCGAGCGGAGCGAAATACTCAGGGTTCCCCGTCACCCTGTCATCGAACCGGGCACCGATGGTGACGAGAAGGTCTGCCTTCTGGATGGCCGTCGATGCGGTGTAGCAGCCGTGCATACCAGACATGCCGAGCGTGAGCGGGTGGGAGTCGGCAATGGCGCCCCTGGCCATGAGTGTCGTCACGACGGGGAGATTCTGTGCCGTTGCGAACTCGGTGAGTTCTGCGCTCGCGCCGGCCCTGATGATGCCTCCACCGGCATAGAGCACAGGCCGTTGCGACGAAGCGATCATGTCGAGCGCAGCACGGACCTGCTTGGGATGTCCCTTGACAGACGGTTTGTAACCAGGCAGGTCGAGGTTGCCACGCCCCGACCATGTGCCGTGTGCGAAGAGCGCATCCTTGGTGATGTCGACGAGTACCGGCCCCGGCCTACCCGTCGAGGCGATGTGGAACGCCTCCCTGATGGTCGGTGCGATCTCATCGGGGTCCGTGATCAGGTAGTTGTGCTTGGTCACGGGCATCGACACTCCCCAGGTGTGGGTCTCCTGGAAGGCGTCGAGGCCGATCGAACGGGAACCGACCTGACCCGTGACGGCAACCACGGGGATCGAGTCCATGAACGCATCGGCGAGGGGAGTGATCAGGTTGGTCGCACCAGGGCCAGACGTTGCAAATGTGACACCGACCCGCCCTGTGGCATGGGCGTACCCCGAGGCCATGTGCCCGCCGCCTTGTTCGTGCCGTGCGAGGATGTGGCGGATCGAACTGCCATGGAGCGAGTCGTAGGCATGCAGGATCGCACCACCAGGCACACCGAAGATGACATCCACACCCTCGTGTTCGAGGGCCCTTACGAGAATGTCTGCGCCTGTGAGTTGTTCGCCCATGTGGTTCTCCAGATATGGAAAACCCTCCGTTGCACGGAGGGTTGGGCGCATCGTCGGGACGGATGCGCCTAGGTAAGAATGAGTACGAGGGTGTGATAGATGGTCATATAGTGTTCGTCCACAGCGGACGACCCTTGCAGTATTGCATCATGTGTTTACATGTCAAGATGGGACGTGTGACCCCGGGTAGGGAATAGTGGAATGAAACAGCAGGAACTGTCGGTACTGACAAACGTGATATCTGTTGCGCGACGCGAACTCGCCGACAGGGACGACGAAGAGATCCCTGCCCGCCTGAAGAAGGTTGCGAGATCCACAGCCAGGAGGCTCCCTCACCCGTTCGCGGTTTCGCTCATCAACGAACTCCGTTCCAGCGAGTCGTTCAGGGAGTCCGTACTCGAGCGGTGGGAGTCCTCCGACATCGACGATCTCGTCGGGGAGGCGTTCCTGCGGGACCCCGACGCTGGAGCGGCGCACGTCACGGAACTCGCAGAGGCGCACAACGCTGCGTCTCTGGCAGAGGACCTCGACAGGGCCAAACGAACGATCTCGTCACTCGAGGAAAAACTCGACGAGGCCAAAAAGAGGCTCGTCGATCTCAAGGCAGCACATCGAACAGAGATCACCGCGCACCAGGCCGCGGCTGGCGCGTCACGGGTCTCACTCGAAAAGGCGGTACGGACCCTCACATCCGAGGCCGACCAGTTCGATGATGAGCGGGGGCGACACGCCGCTGCGATCGCGACACTCGAATCGGAGATAGAGGACCTCAAAGCCAGACTGCGGCGGGCCGCGGAGAAAGCACGCAAGAAGGCGCACAAAGACGATGTGAAGGTTCGACACCAGATGGCACCGCCGTCAGACCCCGTCGAACTCGCTGTGTGGCTCGACACGGTCGAACGGCAACAGCGAGGTTTCAGGGAGGCACACAGGGCCGAGTTCGAAGAGGCAGCAGACCGTGCGCCGCTCTTCATCCCCGACGGGTTGCTCCCAGACTCCTCCGAGGCTCTGGCCGCGCTCATCGGCCAGCAGCCTGACGTCATCTATGTCGACGGATACAACGTCGCAGCGATGCTCGTATCGGACTTCGCGACGACGAACGCACGGTCGACGGTCGCAGCGATCGCCGACCGTTTGGCGGTTGCGTCCAAATCGAGGGTCGTTGTCGTGTTCGACGCCGTTGGTGTGGAGGGCCGACCGAGCGGGCCGTCGCCAGGGAGGGCAGAGGTTCGTTTCACGCACAGCCAGATCGCCGACGACGAGATCGTTGCGCTGATACGCGCCAACCCGTCACGGGCAGTGGTGATCACCAGTGACAAGGACCTGAGCAACCGATGCGGGACCGAGGGGTGTGTGACGGTGTGGTCCCAGGCCCTGGTCCGGTGGGCAGGCAGATAACCAGGGTCAGAGGACCAGTTCAGCGATCGTCCTGAGTGTGGTGGGGTCCGACGTTGCCAGGGCCAGCGTCGACACGCCGGCCTCTTTCCATGCGTCGATCCTGTCCTCGATCCGTTCCGGTGACCCGACCAGGCATACCTCATCGACGAGCGCGTCCGGCACAGCAAGCGTCGCCTCCATCTTCTTGCCTGCGAGGTAGAGGTCCTGGATACGTTCGGCGTCCTCCTCGTAGCCGTACCGGCAGGCGAGGTCGTTGTAGAAGTTCTTTCCCCTGGCCCCCATACCGCCGATGTAGAGGGCGAGGAACGGCTTCATCTGGAGTCGGCCTGCGTCGAGATCGTCGGTGACGATCGCCGACACCGTCGGGATGATCTCGAAGCGGTCCGCCTTGTCCGGCTCTGCGCTGCGGGCGAACCCGGCCTCGAGGAGGGGTTGGTAGATCGACGCCGTGCGTTCGGGTGAGAAGAAGACGGGGAGCCAGCCATCGGCGATCTCGGCGGTCAATTGCACGTTCTTCGGGCCGATCGCCGCGATGAGGATCGGCATGTTCGGGTTCTTGGGTTTCATCATGATCTTGAGCGGCTTGCCAAGGCCCGTGGCGTCGTCTCCCCGGTACGGGAGTTGGTAGTAGGTACCGTCGTACTCGACCGGTTCGTCCCTCGCGAAGATCGTGCGCAGGATCTCGACGTACTCACGGGTGACCTGGAGCGGCTTGCCGAACGGCTTGCCGTGCCAGCCTTCGACGACCTGGGGGCCAGACACGCCAAGTCCGAGCAGGAACCGGCCGTTCGACATGAGATCGAGCGTGGTTGCCGTCATCGCGGTCATCGCAGGTGTGCGTGCAGGGATCTGGAACACGGCCGAACCGATCTTGATCCGCTCCGTCTTCGCTGCGATCCAGGCAAGAGGGGTCACCGCATCAGAACCGTATGCCTCTGCGGTCCAGACCGAGTCGTAACCGAGATCCTCGGCCATAGAGATGAGCCCGAAGTTGTCTGAGATGGCGGTACCGAAGTACCCGAGGTTGAGTCCAAGGTTCATGAAGACAGCCTACAGAGGACAGCCATCAGCCATCAGCCAACAGCCATCAGCCGACAGCCAGAGAAGACGACGACAGTCGAGGGC
>CAYUJA010000188.1:0-3805 GCA_964444875.1 uncultured Acidimicrobiaceae bacterium
GACATCATGGTCTCGAAGTACTTCCGCAAGGCCGGTGTCCCCCAGTTCGACGAGAACGACAACCCGATCGTCGACGAAGACGGTGCCCCCGTGCTCGGGCCTGAACAGTCCGCACGCCAGGTCATCGACCGTCTCGCTGCGACCTGGCGTTTCTGGGGTGAAGACAACGGCTACTTCGCCTCATCAGACGACGCACAGATCTTCGAAGACGAGATCGCCTACATGCTCCTCCACCAGATGGCTGCACCGAACTCCCCGCAATGGTTCAACACCGGCCTCCATCACCGCTACGGCATCGCAGGCCCCGAACAGGGGTTCTGGTACGTCGACCCCGACACCGAAGAACTCGCACCAGGCCTCGACTCCTACTCCCGGCCCTCCCCACACGCATGTTTCATCCAGTCCGTCGACGATGATCTCGTCAACGAGGGCGGGATCATGGACCTGTGGGTCAGGGAAGCCAGGCTCTTCAAGTTCGGTTCGGGAACCGGCACCAACTTCTCCAACATCCGTGCAGAGGGAGAACCGCTCTCCGGTGGCGGCAAGTCCTCAGGTCTGATGTCGTTCCTCAAGGTCGGAGACCGTGCGGCTGGGGCGATCAAGTCGGGTGGCACGACACGCCGTGCAGCCAAGATGGTGATCCTCGACATCGACCACCCCGACGTCGAGACGTTCATCAACTGGAAGGCCGTCGAAGAGGAAAAGGTCCGCGCGCTCATCGCCGGTGGATACTCGGCAGATTTCAACGGCGATGCCTACGCGACCGTCTCCGGCCAGAACTCCAACAACACGGTGCGCATGACCAACGAGTTCGTCGACGCCGTGATGGCAGACGAGGACTGGGACCTCACACGGCGCACAGACGGTGCCCCGATGAAGACCGTGCGTGCCCGCGACCTGTGGCACCAGATAGCCCAGGCTGCCTGGGCCTCGGCAGATCCCGGCGTGCAGTTCCACAGCACGATCAACGAGTGGCACACCTCCCCCGCAGGCGGTGAGATCCGTGGGTCAAATCCTTGTAGCGAATATATGTTCCTCGACAACACGGCGTGCAACCTTGCGTCGTTGAACCTAGGGAAGTTCTACGACGATGCATCGGACAGTTTCGACCTCGATGGGTACCGGTACGCGATCAGGCTGTGGACCACCGTGCTCGAGATCTCGGTGACGATGGCACAGTTCCCGTCCCAGGCGATCGCCCAGGGCTCGTACGACTACCGCACACTCGGCCTCGGTTACGCCAACCTCGGGTCGCTGCTCATGCGTATGGGGATCGCGTACGACTCAGACGAAGGAAGAGCGATCGCCGGTGCCTTGACGTCCATCCTCACCGGCTACTCGTACTCCACGTCTGCCGAGATGGCATCGATCGTCGGCCCCTTCCCCCTCTATCATGAAAACACCGATTCGATGCTGCGGGTGATGAAGAACCACCGCAGAGCGGCCTACGGCGCTGACCAGTTCGAATTCGAAGGCGTGTCCAAGATGGTGGTCGGCATCGACCAGCAGATATGTCCAGCGGACATGCTCGCCGAAGCACACACTGCGTGGGACACCGCGGTCGAACTTGGCAAGGAACACGGCTATCGCAACGCCCAGGCCACCGTGCTCGCGCCGACGGGTTGTCTCGTCGGCGGTTCACTGGTTCCCACGGATCGGGGCCTGGTACGGCTTCGTTCACTGGGGAATCCCGATGGACCGCAATGGCAGGATCTCGGCGTGACGGTTTCGACCGACGAAGGACCTCGCCAGGCAGAGCAGTTCTACGTCAACGGCGCCGAGCCCGTCGTGACGGTGGAGACCGGTCGTGGATACCGAATTCAGGGCACACCAACACATCGGATCAAGGTCGTGGCACCAGACGGGCAGTGGGAGTGGAAGAGATTCGGAAACATCAACGAGGACGATCTCGTACCACTCCAAATGAACAATCTCGTCGGTGAGCCACAAGCCGTGGAGCTACCGCCGCTCGGTGAGATGCACTGGACCGGCGACTTCTCCACAAGGGTCCCCGAGATGGTCACACCCGAACTTGCAGAGTTCGTCGGCTACTTCATGGGAGACGGCTCACTGCACGCCAAGGGTCTGAGACTCGCGGTCGCACAGGACGACATCGACGTGGCGGAACGGCTCTCGATACTGGGCAAGAGCCTGTTCGGACTTGAAGCGCATGTCACGGCAAGAACCGGGTACACCGAGGTCGCGTTCCACTCGGTGGCGCTCGCTCTTTGGTGGGATGCCGCGGGCTTCGCAAAGACATCCCCAACGGAGGGCCACAGCGGAAAGGGCTGGCACCCTCACATTCCAGAAGCATTGCTGCACTCGAACGATCCTGACGTGTACTCGTCCTTCCTCAGCGGGCTGTTCGAGGCCGATGGAACCGTGCATGCTGGCGGCTATCCGAGCTGGTCGACCACAAGCATCGAGTTCTCCCACGATGTGCAGTCGCTACTGCTCACGCTCGGGATCCCAACCACTCGCAAGTTCGATACCACGGGCTGGGGACAGTCCCCACTTGCCGTACTGCGAGTACTCAATCTGTCGTACGGGCAAGCCTGGGGCGACATCGTCGGATTCATGAGTGGGCGCAAGCAGTCGGCTGTCCGTGCCATCACAACCCGGCAGGCTTCACGACATGACCACGTACCCGTCAGCCGGGCAATGGTCGACAAGCTTGCACCTACCAACGATTCCCTTCGCAAGACGATGCTGATGTCTCTCGCCAGAACCGGCCTCGTATCAAGGAGATCCGCACAAGTCCTCTACGAGCGAACCGGGGACCGCGGTCTCGGCCACCTTCTCGGTTTCTTCTACGACCGGGTCGCTTCAGCGGAGCTCGGAGAAGAGCAACTGACCTACGACCTCTCCGTGCCCGAGAACGTCACCTACGTCGCCAATGGATTCGTGTCGCATAACACCATCGGGCTTTTGATGGATTGTGATACCACCGGTGTCGAGCCCGACTTCGCCTTGGTCAAGTTCAAGAAGCTCGCCGGCGGCGGGTACTTCAAGATCGCCAACCAGTCGGTCGCCCCGGCGCTCACCAGGCTCGGCTACTCGGAATCGACGACAGCGTCGATCATCGACTACGTCGTCGGAACGATGAGCCTCGACACGTCGCCCTACATCAACACGAGGACGTTGCTGGCACGAGGGTTCTCGAAGGCAGACACGGCGAAGATCGATGCCACCCTTCCCGGTGTCTTCGAACTCGGGTTCGCCTTCAACCAGTGGATCCTCGGCGAAGAGACGATGCAGCGCCTCGGTTTCACCCCGGAGGAGTACAACGGGCTCGGCTTCAACATGCTCGAAGCGCTCGGTTTCACATCCGAGGAGATCACCGCAGCCAACGACGTCATCTGCGGGCGCCAGACCATCGAGGGAGCGCCGGGGTTGCGTGACGAACATCTCGAGGTCTTCGACACGGCCAACAAGAACGGCAGGACCGGCGTTCGTTACATCCACCACGTCGGCCACATCAAGATGATGGCTGCCGCCCAGCCGTTCATCTCTGGTGCGATCTCCAAGACGATCAACATGCCAAACGAGGCGACGGTCGAAGACATCGAGGAGTCGTACGAGCTCTCGTGGGAGCTCGGTCTCAAAGCAATGGCACTCTACCGGGACGGCTCGAAGGCGTCCCAGCCACTGTCGGCGACCTCAGATGAGGGCACGTCCGACGAGGAGAGCGATGAGATCACCGCGGCCATCGAACAGGAGATGGACATCTTCACAGGGGTGTTCGAGCCAGGGACGTCACCGACACAGGCGTACGCTAGCTTCCCGAGACCGCGGTTCATGCTGC
>CAYUJA010000189.1:0-3744 GCA_964444875.1 uncultured Acidimicrobiaceae bacterium
CGGGCGAGCTTGCGAGCCAGGGGGATAACGCACAGCCGCGAGAGCTTGGGCCGCGTGGCGTATCCCCCTGCATCGGGACTTCGTCCCTCTGCTGTCCCCCTTGAAAGGGGGACTGCAGAGAAGAGAACGCCGCCTGAGTACGTCCGTGGATCGAGGTTTAGAGGAAGGTGCCGGTCGATTCCCAGAGATCCTCGATCCGGTCGATCCGGTCCCGTGCTTCGTCGTGAAGGTCGGCTGCGACTTGGGCCACGAGGAGTTCGGCAATGGCGACAACGGGCACTGAGCTGTCAAAGGGCCCAACACCGGGGATCCTGATCTCGCACCATGTGTCGGTGAGAGAGGCCAGGGGAGACAGCGGCCCATCGGTAATCGCGACGATGTCGACCCCGATGTCGGCAAGCACTCTGGCGGCCGTGATGGAGTCAGTTCGGTAGCGGGAGAAATCGAAAACGACGGCAGCGTCGTTTGGCCCGGCACTCGACAGGTCTGTACCCATCGTGTGGCCGTGAACGAGGTGCACCCGTGGCCTGACGATCGAGATGCCGCTGTAGAAGGCGTAGGCGCCGGCGCGAGACGTCTCACCCGACACGATCCACACGTTCTGCGCCGCAACGATGGGGCGTGCGAGGGCCGCAAGCCTGTCTCCACCGGTCGCTTCGAACACCGACGCCATCGCATCAGACAGAGAGATGCGAGCCGCTGCCATGGTGGAGTCGTCCTGGCGTATGCGCACGCTCGGGCGTGCAAGGCGTTGCGTCATGGCGTTGCGGACGTAGTTCTGGAACTGGGTGTATCCGTCGAAACCGAGTCTGTGGGCGAAGCGCACGATCGAGGGCCTGCTGGTGCCGACATGGTCTGCGAGGTCGGACACCGTCCCGAACGCAAGTAACGTCTCGTCGTCGAGGATGGCCCTGGCGATCCTCCTGTCTGTGGGCGTGAGGTCGTCTCTGGCCGCAGCGATGAGGTCGCTCATCGCGATGTGTTCCACCGTAGTGTGCATTATGTTACAGTATCACATGATAGGTATTCATATCGTTACAGTCTGTCCTACCGGCGCATCATGGAAGCGAGGCCGACAATGACCACACGCACGAAGTACGTTCCCTCGTCGAGAGAGCAGGTCTTCCTCGATACGGTTGAGAACCCGAAGTACGACCGTGAGATCATCAACGGCCTCACCCCGTTCTTCGAGGACAGGGCCCCGGACGACATGAGGGATTTCTACTCCCCGACGGAGATATCCACGCTGCTGGAACTTCGTGGTACCGACCGTGACGTGGAGCAGCGGATGCCCGTCAAGATCACCCGCCACTACTTCGAGATGGCGAAGCACTCTGCCGCCCTCCAGCGACTGGTCAAGGCAAGCCCCGACGAGACCCTCAACCTCGCAGGCTCCGAGGACCCCGGATTCCAGATGGACTACAGCCCTGTGGAAGGACTGCTGCACAAGTACGAGATGGGGCTGATGTACGTCATCTCGACGTGTTCGGCCCATTGCCGGTTCTGCTACCGCGAGGAGTTGATCAGCAGGAAGGACATCGAGCGCCAGGACGGCACGGTCGCAAAGAAGGGCCTCGCCCAGATCAAGGACGTGACGGACTACGTAAGGGCCCACAACGAGGTCGTTGCAGCCAACGGTGGTGTCCATCCAGAGTCCGGCCGTGAGAAACTGCGCGAGATCCTGCTCTCTGGTGGCGATCCGATGGTGCTGCCCAACAGCAAGATCGCTGCCTGGCTCGCTGCCCTCGCCGAAGCCGGTGTCGAATCGATCCGTCTCGGGACTAAGGAGATGGCGTTCCATCCCAAGAGGTTCGATGAGGCCTTCGTGTCGATGCTCGATGCGTTCCACGAGACGTACCCGGAGGTCGGCTTCCGGCTGATGGTCCACTTCAACCACCCTGACGAGTTCCTCATCAAAGATGCGGACGGAAACTACGTCGAGAACGACAACGGCACGCTCAGGTGGCACGAAGACACACGCCGTGCGATGGACGCGGTTGTTGCGCGCGGATGGCTCAACGTCGAGAACCAGGCGCCGATCATCAAAGGGATCAACGACGACCCCGACGCCCTGCGGATCATGCAGCGGTCGCTCTACCGGGTCGGTGTGGGCAACCACTACTTCTTCTGCGGCAGGGACATCGTTGCGTACAAGGCGTTCAACGTCCCGATCGAGACAGCATGGAACATCCTCAACGAATCGCAAAAGGGGCTGTCAGGCGTCGAGACGCACGCACGCCTCTCCATCACCCACTACAAGGGTAAGACGGAGGTTGTGGCCGTCACGAGCGAACCGATCCCCGGTGTGCCGCTGTCGGAGAACGGTGTGCTCATCTTCAAGATCCTGCGCAACGCAGCCGATGCGCCGGACCGGGGCAAGGTTTGTATCGTCGGGCGGAACCCCGATGCGATCTGGTTCGACGACTACGAGGACCGGGTGATCTTCGACGAGGCAGGCCTTTTCGACTACACGAGGGTGGATGCACCCCGCGTGGAAGTGCCTGTCAGTATCGGGGCGGCCGGCGGTTCGTGACCATGGCAATCTGCTCTGATCCACGGGGGTCCAGATGATCGACAAGGTGCTCGCCGGCCCCCGGGACGCTGTTGCCGACATCTTCGACGGTGCAACCGTCATGGTCGGCGGATTCGGCGAAGCAGGAAGCCCGATCGAACTCATCCATGCTCTGATCGACCAGGGTGCGGGCGACCTCACCGTCGTGAACAACAACACCGGCAGCGGTGAGGTCGGACTTGCGGCTCTGATCAAGGCTGGCAGGGTCGCAAAGATGATCTGCTCCTACCCGCGCACCGCGAACTCCACCGTGTTCCCCGAGTTGTATCGAACGGGACGGATCACGCTGGAACTCGTGCCACAGGGGACACTCGCTGAACGCATCCGCTGCGGGGGTGCCGGGATCCCTGCGTTCTACACGGCGACCTCGGTCGGCACACCGCTTGCCGTGGGCAAGGAGGTGCGCACGTTCGCAGGTAAGGACTACGTCCTCGAGTACGGACTCACTGCCGACTTCGCCCTCATCAAGAGCCTCACTGCCGACCGTTACGGCAACCTCGTGTACAACAAGACGGCGAGGAACTTCAGCCCCGTCATGGCAACCGCGGCGAACACGACGATCGTCCAGAGCGCACATCTCGTCGAACCCGGAGGCATCGACCCTGAGACCGTCGTGACCCCCGGGATATTCGTCGACCGCGTGGTCATCGTGCCAGAACCTGCATACGAGTCTGAACTCGTGCAACGGGGGGTGTCCTACCCATGACAGATCGGCCAGCAACCGTCGGGTTGTCACGTGAGCAGATGGCCGAGCGTGCAGCTATCGACATCCCCGACGGGTCGTACGTCAACCTGGGCATCGGCATTCCCGAACGTGTTGCGGCGTACGTGCCCGAAGGCCGCGAGGTCATCTACCACACGGAGAACGGCCTGCTCGGCATGGGCCCGTCGCCACAAGAGGGGATGGGCGAACCCGAGTTGATCAACGCGGGAAAGCGCAGGGTCACGACGGTTCCCGGCGCATCGTTCTTTCACCATGCGGACAGTTTCGTCATGATCAGGGGCGGCCACATCGACCTGTGTGTGCTCGGCGCGTTGCAAGTGTCCCAGCACGGGGACCTCGCCAACTGGTCGACGGGTGCCGCCGACGCCATACCGGCGGTCGGTGGGGCGATGGACCTCGTTGCGGGCGTGCGGACGATCTACGTGATCACCCAGCACACCACACGCAC
>CAYUJA010000190.1:0-3738 GCA_964444875.1 uncultured Acidimicrobiaceae bacterium
GCCCACGCACGAAAACATGCAGGGCACCTCGACAAGAGCGCCTGAGGAGGATGTCATGAGTTACGAAGTACCCGTTGCCCCGGGTGAGAAACCACAGGAGGTCTCGTTCGGGACATCCACCGACCACGGGTTCCCCCTGTGGGAGGTCTTCGTGAGGGCAAAGAGAGGCCTGAGCCACACGCACGTCGGTTCGCTGCACGCCCCCGATGCCGAAACCGCCATCCAGAACGCCCGCGACGGATACACCCGCCGTGCCGAAGGTGTCAGCGTCTGGGTCGTTCCATCAACGGCGATCGTTGCCTCAGACGATGCGGACTCGATGTTCGGCCCGTTCGAGGACAAGCCGTACAGGCACCCCACCTTCTACGACATACCCGATGAAGTGGGCCAGCTGTGAACTCGATCACGACAGACAGTGCCCTGGCCACGTACGTTGTTCGCCATGCCGACGACAATGTGATCCTTGGCCAGCGGCTTGGCGAGTACATCTCGTACGCCCCTGAACTCGAGGAGGATCTCGCCATCGGCAACTTCGCCCTCGACCACATCGGCGTGGCCAACCATCTGTTCACCTACGCAGCCGAGGTCGATGGTGGTGACAGAGACGCCGATGCGATCGTGATGTTCCGCTCGGAAAGGGAGTTCACGAACGTGCTGCTCGTCGAGCAGCCTCACGAAGATTTCGCCGGTGTGATGGTCAGGCAGTTCTTCTTCGACGCCTACCAGCTCCCTCTGTGGGAGGCTCTGTCGGATTCCACAGACGCCACCATTGCAGGTATCGCGCAGCGCGCTGGGAAGGAGGCGACGTATCACCTGAGACACTCGTCCGGGTGGGTGATCCGGTTGGGCGATGGAACGCCGGAGAGCAACACACGGATGCAGGCGGCCGTGGACCGCCTCTGGAAGTTCACGTCAGAGATGCTGCAGGGCGATGACATCGACACAGAGATGGTTACAGCGGGAATCGGGGTCGACCCCTCGACGCTGCGAGCGCGGTGGGAGGCAACCGTCGACGATGTTCTCGAAGAGGCGACCCTGACACGGCCAGGGGACCCCTTCCAGGCCTACGGTGGTCGTACAGGGATGCACACGGAACATCTCGGCACCCTCATCGCAGAGATGCAGTGGTTGCAGCGTTCGTACCCAGGGCTGTCCTGGTGATCGTGGACACACGCACTCCAGCCGATGCCCGGGCGATGCTCTCCCGGGTGGTTGATCCCGACCTGCCGTTCCTGTCGATCGAGGACATAGCGATCCTGCGCGGCGTCGAGGTATCGGCCCACGGCGACGTGACGGTGACGATCACACCCACCTATTCGGGGTGTCCCGCCATGGACGTCATCATCTCGGACATCGAGTCTGTGCTCACGAACGGCGGGTTCACATCGGTCGACGTCGAGATCGTTCACTCGCCGGCGTGGACGACCGAGTGGATGTCCGATGCCGCAAAGGCGAAGCTGGTCGCGAACCGTATCGCGCCCCCAGGGCCGCTGGGAGTCGTTCCGGAGATCCTGTGTCCGGTGTGCTCGTCCAACTCCATCAGGACGGTGTCGCAGTTCGGCTCGACGGCGTGCAAGTCGCTGATGGTGTGCACGCGATGCGGTGAACCCTTCGACCATTTCAAGGCGATCTGACCGTGGCAGTTGCATTCCACACACTGGAGGTGACACGGGTCGAGCCGATCACGGACAGCTCCGTTGCCGTGACCTTCGCCGTTCCCGACGACCTCGTCGACACCTTCACCCATGTGCCTGGCCAGCACGTGATCGTCAAGGCCGTGATCGACGGTGAGAGCGTCCGCAGATCGTATTCGATCTGCTCACCTGCAGGTGATCCGAACGTCACGATCGGGATCAAACATCTCGCAGGTGGCCTCTTTTCGACCTACGCCAACACGGTGCTCGCACCCGGGGATACGCTCGAAGTGACGCAGCCCACGGGCGATTTCACCATCGTTGCCGACGAGGACAACGAGAACCACTACATCGCCGTCGCGGCAGGGAGCGGTATCACGCCGGTCCTGTCGATGGTCTCGTCTGTGCTCGCTGTCGAGGTCTCCAGCCGGTTCACGCTCGTATACGGGAACAGGGACGGCCAGTCGATCATGTTCCTCGAAGAACTCAGCGCCGTGAAGAACGCCTACCCGGACAGGTTCGCCATGTTCCACATCCTGAGCAGGGAGTCCAACGTGATCGAACTGCTCGAAGGACGGCTCGACGAGCAGAAGCTGATCCAGTTGTTCAGCACTGTTGTGGACGCTGGCTCGGCGACCGACTGGTACCTGTGTGGGCCCTCAGGGATGGTCAGGGCAGCGCAGTCGGTGTTGCGAGCCGGAGGTGTGCCTGAGCGTTCCATCCACGACGAACTGTTCTTTGCGGGCGACGACGAGGCGTTCGTACCCGTTGCCGATGATGCTGTCGGCTCACAGGTGAAGTTCACGCTCGACGGGCGCACCTCGAGCATCGTCGTCGACCCTGATGGAGCCCCGATTCTCGACCATGCCCTCGCCGTGCGTCCGGACACGCCGTTTGCGTGCCGCAGTGGAGCGTGTGCGTCGTGTCGTGCACGGGTGACGGTCGGAGAGGTTGTTATGGACAGGAACTGGTCGTTGAACCAGGAGGAGGTCGATGCAGGCCAGATCCTCACGTGCCAGTCGCATCCCGTAAGCGACGTTGTCGAACTGACATACGACATATGACCAGGTTGAGCAGGGACGACATCGTCGCAGGGGCCGGCAGGAGGTTCGCCCTGTACGGCTACCACGGAACGTCGATGCGCGACCTCGGCGATGACCTCGGCATCCTGGGTTCATCGATCTACGCCCACATCGGTGGCAAACAAGAACTGCTGGTTGCCGTTGTCGAACGAGGCGCTGCGTTCTTCGAAGCCTCCGCCGCCGGTGCCCTCGCACAGGCCACCGAACCGCTCGAGGTCCTCAGGTTGCTGATCGCGGGCCATATCGACGTCCTCATCGACCACCGCAGTGAAGCCCGTACATACCTGACCGAGGTGTCCTTCCTCGACGAGGCCGAGCAGGCGAAGATCATCACCGCCAGGGACGCCTACGAGCAGGTGTTCATCGATACGATCCATTCTGCCAGAGAGTCCGGGGCCGCCAGAGGGGACATCGATCCACGGCTGTCGGCGATATACACGTTGTCCATACTCAACGCTCTCGAACGGTGGTACGACGAAGACGGAAGGGTCACCAGGGCAGAACTTGCCGCCGATATCACATCGTTCGTGCACCGCGGAGTCTGCGGCTGACGGAAGCCAGACCGCTCGCAGGCTCGCCGGTCCCCCCAGAACCTCGATCCACGAGGTTCGAGGTGTGAATCAGCCGACAGTTTGGTGGTAGCAAGGGAAATCGAGTGGTCCGAAGTGGCACCGGTTTCATGCGTTCTCGATAGCAGCAGTCCCCCTTTCAAGGGGGACGGGCGAGCTTGCGAGCCAGGGGGATAACGCGCAGCCGCGAGAGCTTGGGCCGCGTGGTGTATCCCCCTGCATCGGGACTTCGTCCCTCTGCTGTCCCCCTTGAAAGGGGGACTGCTGGAATCAACCCACCATCACAGAACTCGTCGCTTATCCGGCACTTCGGAAATGAGCGGGGTCGGTGAGAACCGCGGAGACAACGGGCAGTAGTACGCCCTACGTATGACGTAATTGCGACCCCACCGACAACTCCAGATATCATTGACATAGTCGCCCCTTTCTCTCGCTAAAGGCGAAGGGGTGGCA
>CAYUJA010000191.1:0-3733 GCA_964444875.1 uncultured Acidimicrobiaceae bacterium
GAACTGGAAACTGTGAACTGGAAACTGTGAACTGTGAACTGGAAACTGTGAACTGGAAACTGTGAACTGGAAACTGTGAACTGGAAACTGTGAACTGTGAACTGGAAACTGTGAACTGTGAACTGTGAACTGTGAACTTCCTCTCAATGAATCGCCCGGACGCTCAGGAGTCCGAGGGTGAGGATGCTCAAGCCGACGATCAGTAGGCGGACGTCCTTGTTCCTTCTCGTCGCGATCAGCCCTCCAACAGAGACACTTGCCCAGACGGCGAACTGTGCGGCTACGCCGGCGTCCGTCGTTGGCAGGAGGAAGTCGAGCACGGCCTCAATCCGGGTTGCGCTCTCCGGCCCGTATCGCGACGGACATCCAGTTCTCGGGAGGCGGAAGGGCACACGAGTACCGCTCGTTGTACGCACAGAACGGAGCGTACGCGTAGTTGAAATCGATCACGGCCGTGCCATCGTCGGTGGGGGTCACGTCGATGTACCTGCCGGCCCCGTAGGTCTCTGATCCCGATGTTGTATCACGGAAGGGTAGGAACAGGTCTTCGTGGCCAGACGAGTACAGAGCAAGCGTCGCGTCCTCTCCCCGAACGGTGATCGTTGCGGTTGCCACGCGTTTGTAGGTGCGTTCGTCTCCTGTGGTGGTACTGATCTGAACATCGGTCGGTTCGACAGGTTCGAGGTCGACCGTGAAGACGAAGTCCCCGCTTGGCTCGAAATACGAGAGACCGGTGAAGTCGTGCCGATCGTTCTCTGGAAGTGGGGACTGGGGTGCGAGTTTGAAGAACCGATCTTTCTCGTCACGGAACTCGAGAACGTGTGTCGTGTGCATGCTCACACAACAGCACATATCCCGTTGTATTCCAGTTCACGCCCGGTCGTGAGTGACCAGACCGCTGCCAACGTGACGTCCCCAGCATTGTGAAGCGAGACGGATATGGTCTGGTATTATGGGTTCGCTGGAAGGCGGAGGTGAACCTGTGTGCTGTCTGTTTGCGTCGATGAGTTTGATAGGGCCGCGGTTCGGGATTCTTGTGTGGTGGCTCATGGACTCTCTTCGGTGGGAAGCCGCATTTTCTAGTTTCTGGGTTTCGTTCGTCGGGTTCTTGTTCGCACCGTGGACCACGATCTTCTATGTACTCGTATGGTCTCCAGGCGGCTTGCGAGGTTTCGACTGGCTCATCCTGGCCTTCGGGATCGTGCTCGATATCGCCTCGTACACGTCCGGAAGTTATAGCCAACGGGCCCAGTCCTCCGCAACGAGGACGTACTGAACACGACAGGATGCATGGGTCGCTTCGTACGCGACTGTGGCGCCCCGTCTAGGCCATGTACTCAGGGTGATCTGATATGAATCGGTCGAGCTGACCTCGCGCCGTGTCGCGGACCTTCTTCTTGAGCGGGCCACTCCATCCAAGGAGAGTGCCGGGGGTTCCCAGCGCCATGCGGGTCCACTTCCAGAGGTCGAAGCTGTCGAGGTGACGGTAGATGAGGCCATCGCGAAAGAGGAACTTCGCATCGATGACGTTGTCGATCTGTCGGTCGTTTCCGGGGAGCGTATAGATCGCTTCCCAGCGTGCGCTGCCCTTGTCGGCGTTGGCTGCAACGTCGCTGAATGTGACGGAGAGGTCGGATCCCTGTTCACACAGCATGTGCCACATCGCCCGGACCTGGCCTCCCTCGAGATTTTGGAACACAGGGTCTGAAAAGCGAACCGACGGGTGGTAACACGCGTTCATTCCCTCATGGTCCCTCCGGCCGAAAGCCTCGTAGAAGGATGTGATCAGATCGACGTTCGTTCCCATGGTGTGCCCCCGGTATTGCGGTGAGGATATCGCAACGCAGATCCGTGTGTGTGGAACGGCCGGTCGGGTCCACCCAGGCGACGTATCGTCGGTATGCGCGTACCATCGTAGTTCCGGACTCGTCTCGCTGAAGAACGCAGGGATGTGCGTGATACGAAAAGTCGACATGACGCGCAAGGTATTGGCGCTCGGTGCCGGGATGGCGTTGGTACTCGCTGCGTGCTCTGGCGTTGGAGAACCGGAAGCGCCGTCGGTACAGCCAGGCTCGGGTGCCTTCGATCAGGCGTTCACCGCCCCCGCTGTGCCTGTACTCGACCCGGAAAGGGTCGGCGAAGGGAAACAACTCTATGGGCAGTACTGCGCTGCGTGTCACCGGCTGGACCGCTCTGGTGACCCGAACTGGAAGACGCCAGACGACGCCGGTATCTATCCCCCACCGCCACACGACGATACCGGCCACACCTGGCACCATCCAGACGACCTCTTGTCGAGCATGATCAAGGACGGAGTCGAGGGTCTGCCCTCAGGCATGCCTCAGTTCCGTGGGACGCTCACCGATGATGAGATCGTCTCCATCCTCGAGTACTTCAAGTCGGAGTGGGGAGACGAGGAACGGGCGTTCCAGTGGCAGGTCACATGGCAGACCCAGCAGTAGCGAGCCTGCCATTCGAGAGAGTGTTAGTAGGCGCAGCTGAAGCTTTCAGGGCCACGACCGCGGTATGTCTCGATGTACTCGGCGATCTCGGGGTCGGCGCCGTCGTAGGCCTTCAGACGTACCCAGGAGGTAGCCACGATCGGGTCCGTCAGCAGTGAATTGGGCGACATTACAACGCGGTCGTCGAACTGATTGACGATCCCGGCAAGGTCCGTGAGAACATCAGGAGCGAGGTCGGGACGGTACCAGATCACGACCGCACCGTGCTCGAGGGAGTGCACGGCGAACTCAGGCGGGATCTCCTGGTTGAAGATGCCACAGCGTGCTGAGTTTCCGGCGTGCTGCCCACTCGTTGGTGTCGCAGTGCCGTAGTTGACCTGCTGGCCGTTCACTGAATGTGTCCTACCGAAGTTCTGCTGTCCGGCTACCCCGGGGAGTTCTGGTGGGAACGCTTTGCGCACGATGAAGAACCCGATGGCGAGAACCACGGCGACGCCAAGGAGCGCTATTGCGCCGGTCTTGAGCCTGCGTTTCCGCTCCGCCGCTTTCTTGGCCTGCGCCTCAGCGATTTTACGTTCTTCGCGTCTGGCGCGCTTGGCTGCCTGCTTCTGCGCTTCGGCGGCCTTTTTCTGCGGGTCGGCAGCATTCTTTGGCTGTCGGCTCTTGTTCCCCACTCGTGTCCTCCTGCCAGACAGTTGTTCATCACGTTGCTTCCGCAACACGTACCCGACCGACAGTATTCCATCAGGGCTCAACTATCTGCCGGCCGAGGCGCCGAGACTATCGCCCAGAGCAAGGAAACTCAGTCGGTCTAGCGGAGTCAGCTCACCTGGCTCATGTTGCGCGACGGTGTCGTCGTGTGGGCCCACCTGGATCTGAACCAGGGAGTTCATCCCTATTGGGGACGAACGAGGGGTTTGGCCGTACCTGCAGAAACGATGGAACCCCTTGTGACACAAGGGGTAGCAGTTCTCAGTGGTTTGGACTCTCTTGCGTCGCTTTTCTCTTTCTTGCGCACGCGAGCTACTGCCGACGGCGCAGACTACGGCTGACCGTGTACTCGAGGAGGGATATGTGGGAACTGCGCCGCGGCGGATCGGCACCACTTAACTTCTGTCCCGAAAGTACCTCCATGAGGGGTAGATCCGGGTATGATGTTAAGCAAGGAGAGGAGATGATGGCAAAGAGACCCACGATTGCGCGTCCCGTTCCGCCGTGGGCTGCGGGCCTTGTGGCCCGCCTCTCTCAGGACCGCCCGGCGGTGGTCACCC
>CAYUJA010000192.1:0-3699 GCA_964444875.1 uncultured Acidimicrobiaceae bacterium
CTAGGACTCGTCGATGGGGATCTCGGTAGTGAGCACCTTGTACGCAATGCCGGCGAGCGCTGCGAGTACGGCGACGATGATGAGGAACTTCATGGTCGAAGGATAGTTCCCCTCGCTGCTTTGTCTCTGGTGTTCTTTCTAGAGCACAGAGGTCTGTGTTCTGTGTTCTGTGTTCTGTGCTCTCTTGTCTTCTGCAGAACGGAGAACCTCTGTCTGGCATCTGATATCTGGTATCTGGTATCTGACTCCTGATAGCCTGCCGTCATGGCTGATGTGTCACCTGTTCGTCTACGGATCTTCGCTGTCACGGCGTGGTCCACGCTGGTGTTCAATGTGCTCGTCATCCTCGGTGGGACGATCGTGCGCGCAACAGGGTCCGGCGCCGGGTGTGGCGACACGTGGCCGAAGTGTGGTGACCAGTTCGTCCCTCCCAACGCCACGGTCGAGACACTTATCGAGTTCTCGCACAGAGCTTCGTCGTTCCTGGCAGGCCTCGGGGTTGCCCTGGTCGTCGTTCTCGCACTCTGGTTCTTCCCGAAGGGCGACATCACCCGAAAGGCAGCCGTCGTTTCCGGGATGTTCCTCGTCCTCGAAGCCTTGCTCGGTGCAGCCCTTGTGCTGTATGGCTGGGTCGATGCCGACATCTCTGCGGGTCGTCTGATCGTGGTTCCGCTTCACCTCATCAACACGTTCCTCCTTCTCGGGTCGCTTGCCGTCACCGCCTGGTGGGGGAGCGGATTCCCACCGCCGTCCGGCCAGGCCGACAGGTCGGCGAAGCGCTGGCTCGCCCTTGGAGGCCTGGTCATCATCTTCCTCGGTGCCACAGGCGCCCTCAATGCGCTCGCGGACACCGTTTTCCCCTCTACGTCCCTCGTCGGCAACCTGTCGGAGAAGTTCGGGCCGACCGCACCGCTGCTCTCCAAGCTTCGGGTCATTCACCCGGTCGTTGCCATTGCAGGCGGGCTGTTCGTCGGTTGGGTGGCGACCTCGCTATCGAGAAAGGGGACCGGACGATCCAGGAAGTTGTCGACCGCCGTGATCTTCATCATCTTCAGCCAGTTCTTCATCGGCATCGCGAACATCTACCTGCTCACTCCGCTGTCGATGCAGGTCATCCATCTCATGGTCGCGGACATTCTCTGGATAGCGTTCGTGTTCCTGTCCGTGTCGCTGCTGGGCGAGGACAGACGGGTACGTTCGCGCAAGGAGGTGTTCGCGTGAGCACCAGGCCGGGCCCTGCGACGAGGCGATCCTCCACACTGTCGGCCTATGTCGAGATGACGAAACCGAGGATCATAGAACTTCTCCTGATCACGACCATCCCTGCGATGGTCGTGGCAGCCAACGGGTGGCCCGGTCTGGCACCTGTGCTGTTCGCCCTTGTCGGTGGCACGTTGTCGGCCGGCGGAGCGAACGTGATCAACCAGGTCTACGACGGCGACATCGACCGGATCATGTCGCGAACACGGAATCGCCCCATCCCGACCAATCGTGTGTCCCCTGCAGTGGCGACAGTCTTCGGGATCGGCCTCGGCGTTGCGGGGTTCATCGTTCTCTGGCTCGGTACAACGCTGCTGGCAGGACTCCTTTCGCTGGCAGCGTACGGGTTCTACGTGCTCATCTATACGATGATGCTCAAGCGGTCGAGTACTCAGAACATCGTCATCGGCGGTGCCGCTGGAGCGGTTCCCGCCCTGATCGGTTGGGCCGCAGTCACGGGAGACCTCTCCCTGGCCGCGTGGGTCATGTTCGCCATCATCTTCTTCTGGACACCACCGCACTTCTGGGCGCTGTCGCTCAAGTACAAAGAGGACTACCGGGCAGCCGGTGTTCCCATGTTCCCCGTCGTTGCAGGAGAGAGTGCGACCTTCGCTCAGATCCAGTGGTACTCCCTGGTCGCCGTCGGTGTCACCCTGATGTTGGTGCCGACGGCAGGATTGGGATGGATCTATGCCGTGACCGCCGTAGCCCTTGGTGTGCCGATGGTCATATTGCCCGTTCGTGTCAGGTCCGGCCAACTCAACAGCATGCAGTTCTTCGGGTTCACCAACATCTACCTTGCTTCGGTCTTCGTCGCGATGATGGTGGATCGGCTGGTCCTCGACGGAGCCGTTGGCGGGTCGGTCGCGTGGGCATCGATGGGCACGGCGCTCATGGCGTTGGGGCTCGCCGGCGTGGTGACTGTCGAGGTGCAACCTGGAGTTCGTGTCCACGACATTCCGATTGTGAGGCACGTCTTCGAGGTTGGTGTGACGCTGGCGTTCGCGATCGTCGTGATCGTTGCCGTGTGGCGATCCATCACCGTGGTCTGATAGCGGCGTGGTACGCATCGGTCGTGAGGCTCTAGTCTCGACGGTATGAACGACACCGCACCGATCAGGCCCGAAGAGGACTTCGACCACGCCACGGTGTCCGCCTATCTCCTGGAACATCTTCCAGAGCTCTTTGGGTGCGACGGTGTGTTGTTCGACCAGTTCCCCGGTGGCGCAGCGAACCTGACCTACCGGGCGTACTGTCGTGATGGTGCTGAGTTCGTCCTGCGCAGGGCACCGCTTGGAGATGTCGCGGCGGGTGGGCACGACATGGCACGAGAGTATCGGGTCCTGTCGCGCATATGGGGAGCGTTCCCGCTCGCGCCTCGCGCCTACCACTACTGCAGCGACGCCGCTGTCATGGGCAAACCGTTCTTCGTGATGGAGCGCAGGCGCGGCAACGTCATCAGGAAGACGTGGCCGGTATCGATCGCCGAAGATCGGGCGAAGCGGTTGAAGGTGGCTGAATCGCTCGTCGATGCCCTTGCTGATCTCCATGCCGTCGACCCCGGTGAGGTGGACCTGTCCTCCCTTGGCCGACCGGAAGGGTTCGTCGAACGCCAGATCCGGGGTTGGACAGCGAGGTGGCACGCCGCAGCGACGAGGCCGGTCCCTGACATGGAGGCTGTCTCAGCGCTCCTTGTCCGTCGCGCCCGGGAAAGCCAGCGTGTGGCGATCTTGCACAACGACTACAAACTCGACAACACGATGGTCGCCGACGACGGATCGCTCGTTGCGGTGTTCGACTGGGATATGGCCACACTGGGTGACCCCCTCGTCGATGTGGGAACGCTGCTTGCCTATTGGGCCCAGCCTGGTGACCCGACGTATCTCGTGTTCGGTGCCAACGCCGTAGCGATAGGCGACGTGATGCCCAAGGAGGCAGTTCGCGACCGGTATGCTCGACGGTCTGGCCTCGACCTCGAACACATCAGCTTCTACGAGTCGCTGGCCCTGTTTCGTATCGCCGTCATCATCGAACAGATCTACGCGAGGTACATTGCGGGCCAGACCTCTGATCAGCGGTTCGCAGACTTCGAACCCATTGCGCCCCTACTCGCCGCAGCAGCCAGACAGAAACTGGACTGAAGACGGCCCCCTGCAACCTCGATTCACGGACTTACCCAGGCGTCGCTCTCTTCTAGCTATGCGCCCTTATGACCTCGATTCACGGACGTACCCGGGTGTCGCTCTTTTCTAGCCATCCCCCTTTTAAGGGGGATAAGCGACGAGCCCCGCGAGGAGCTAGGGGGATCAACCGCGCGGCACAGGCTCACGCAAGAAGAAGCAACTTCGATCTTCCGACAGCCGACGGCTCACAACCGAAGTCCGAAGCGAGGCGCCAGCCGAGCGGTCTGGTAGCGCAGCGGTCTGGTAGCGCAGCGGT
>CAYUJA010000193.1:0-3682 GCA_964444875.1 uncultured Acidimicrobiaceae bacterium
AGCAGTCCCCCTGCCGTGAGGGACGGGCGAGCTTGCGAGCCAGGGGGATAACGCGGAGCCAACAGCCAACAGCCGAGGGGGCAAAATCGTATTACGTATTACGTATTACGTAATACGTATTGCCTCAGCTCTTGTTCAGATCCTTGCGAATCGCCCAGACGCCCTTGAGCGTTCGCGGAACACGTTTGACCAGACTGGACTTGGCGTCGCGGAGCTCTTCGACCGAAGCAGGGAGTTCGGTGATGCGGAATCCTGCCCGCTCGGCGCGCACGACCAGTTCGGTGTCGTAGAGGTCCGTGGTGGAGATCACGTCTGGCCCGACGGTGTCGACCACACTCGTACGGACGAGTTTCATCCCGTGGGTGTCCGACACCCCGGACGACAGCACGATCCGCAGGATCTGGTTGAACGTCCACGTAGCGAAGATCCGTATGCCGCCGCGCTGGTCGTCGGCACCTTCGACACGTTTGGATGCCAGGACGATGTCCGCGGAATCCGCACATGCGAGAGCATCGTTCAAGAAGCTGCCTGAGAAGTAGTCGATGTCGAAATTGGCCACCCAGTCCGTGGTTGCACGCATGAAACCCTCGCGCATCGCAGCACCGTAGTCGGGTGTTGGGAGTTCCAGCAGGTTGAGCGTGGGGTACCGGCTCATCGCGTCACGGACCACGTCCGCGGTGGTGTCTGTCGAGCCGTTCTCGGCGATCACGACCGTTATGTCGGCGTTGACCGTCTCGAGTTCTGAGAACAGCCGGGGAAGCGCCTCGGGGAGATACGCGGACTCGTTGTGTACGGGGATCACGACGGTGACCGATGGAGGGGAGGTCTGGGGCATGGCGCCGGAGTGTAGGAGGGCCCGTGTTATCCCTTTCTGGCCACCGTCACAGGCGGGGCCGCAATGCCAAGTACCAAGTACCAAGTACCCTGATAGCCATGGACTACTCCAACATCATCAAGGCGTACGACGTCAGGGGTGTGTTCCCGGACGAACTCGACGAAGAGGCAGCGAGAAGGATCGGTGCGGCCTTTGCGTCGTTCGTGGACAGCGATGAGGTGCTCGTCGGGCACGATTGCAGGGAATCATCACCCGCACTCCGTGACGCCCTTATCGAAGGGATCACCAGCCAGGGCGTCGACGTCCGGATGATGGGCGAGATCCCGACCGATGCGCTCTACTACGCATCCGGTGCGTACGACCTACCAGGAGCGGTCATCACCGCTTCGCACAACCCCGCCCAATACAACGGCCTCAAGTTCTGCAAACGGGGCGCTGCACCGATCGGGGCAGACTCCGGACTCTCCGACATCAGGGTGATGGCTGAGGCCGGCCTCGACCCGGTAGCGAACCGTGGTTCTGTGTCGGACCTCGACGTCAAGGAGGGGTACGTCGACCATGTGATCTCATCGACGGGCGCAGAAGGCATCTCGGGGCCGGTGGTCATCGCCGACGGAGGAAACGGGATGGCCGGCGTCGTGTTGCCCCAGGTCTTCGATCGTATCGATGCAGAACTGATCGGTCTGTACCTCGAACCCGACGGCACGTTCCCCAATCATCCGGCAGACCCGCTCCGCCCAGAGAACATCGTCGACCTCGTAGCGCTCGTGCGTGAACGCAAACCCGACCTCGGTGTCGCCTTCGACGGTGACGCCGACAGGGCGTTCTTCGTTGATGATCTCGCGTCGCCGTTGCCGGGATCAACCACGACCGCGATAATCGCAGATTGGTTCCTCAACCAGTACCCGGGCAGCGCGGTGGTGCACAACCTGATCTGCTCGAAAGCCGTTGCAGAGACGGTGGAAGCCGCAGGGGGAGTGCCGGTACGCACGAAGGTCGGCCACTCCTACATCAAGGCTGTGATGGCCGAGACCGGTGCCATCTTCGGCGGCGAGCACTCAGGCCACTACTACTTCAGGGACAACTACCGGGCGGACTCAGGGATCATGGCGACACTCGTGCTGCTCAGGGTGCTCTCCGACCACGGGATCCCGCTGTCGCAGCTACGCACACGGTACGAACCGTATGCACAGTCCGGGGAGATCAACTTCGTGGTGTCCGATGTTCAGCAGGCAGACACAGCGGTCGCAGCGGGATTCAGCGATGCGGCGATCGACCGTCTCGACGGGTTGACGGTCGACCTCGGTGACCGGTGGTTCAACCTCAGGCCGTCGAACACGGAACCGGTGCTGCGCCTCAACGTGGAGGGGGCAACACGACAGGATGTATCAGACCTCGTCGACCAGGTTTCGGCGATCATCGAGGAGTACACATGAGCGACGGAGCATCGCTGATCGACCCTGCACTGCTGGAGATCATGCAGTGCCCTGCGTGTGGGGGTGAGCTTTCGGAACGTCCGGATCCGCCTGCACTGGTATGTGCAGACTGTGGTCTGGCGTACCCGGTGCGTGACGGCATCCCCGTCATGCTCATCGAGGAGGCAGAGCAAGCGGCCGGTAGCTGAGACCTGAAAGAGAAAGGACACCCGGTGCGTGCCATCGTCTATCACGGACCGTACGACCTCCGGTCCGCGGACGTCCCCGACCCCACGATCGAGTCATCCAGAGACGTGATCGTCGCTACCGTCGCGACGTCGATGTGTGGCTCGGACCTCTACCTCTATCAGGGGGAGATGCCCGATCTTGCCATCCCCGGCACGACGATCCTCGGCCATGAGATCGTGGGTGAGGTCGTTGCCGTCGGCACAGACGTCGAGCGCTTCTCCTCCGGCGACCGGGTCACCTTTCCGTTCTCTGTGAGCTGTGGGGCATGTGCCATGTGTTCGCTCGGTCTTACCGGCCACTGTCTGACCACGGGCAAGGCCATCTACGGCTTCCGGGGTCTGGCGGGGAGCCACGGTGAGTTCGTCAGGGTCCCCTACGCCGACGGCCACCTCCGCCACGTCCCGACAGGCATCGACGATGCCGCTGCGGTGTTGCTCTCGTGCAATCTGCCCTCTGCGCTCATCGTCGTCGACGCAGCGGACGTGCACCGGGGTGACACGGTCGCCGTCGTCGGCGCAGGCCCTACGGGCTTGCTCGCACTCCAGTTGCTCACCGGCCGCCTCGATCGGCCGCCGCTGGTCCTCGACCGTGTGCCGTATCGACTCGACAGGGCCGCCGCCCTCGGTGGTACCCCGGTGAACGTCGATACAGACTCGGTGCGAGATGTCATCGACGAGGCCACGGGTGGACTGGGTCTCGACGTCGTTGTCGAGTTCGCCGGCCGCCCTGAGGCTTTCGATCTCGCGACTTCGATACTGCGGCCCGGTGGTGTGTTCTCTGGCGGTGGGGTGTACAGGGTCGCAACGGCGCATCCGACGTCGCTGGCCCTCCTGTTCGCGAACGATCTCCAGATCAGGCTCAACGGCCTCGCCAACGTCTTGCCTGCGATCGATCGTGCAGCGCGCCTGATCACCGACGGCATCGTCGACCCCTCCGCCGTGTTCTCCCACAGGATCGATCTCGAAAGTCTTCCTTCAGGTGCCGCGGCGTTCGCCGGGCGTGACGACGGGTTCCACAAGATGCTCGTCACCGTTGCTTAGGTGTCTAGCGGATAGGTGGACGCTCGTCTGCGGGTCGCCGTTGTCAGATCCCCCTCTGTCTCGTTCCTCGACATCTCCCCCGGCAAGGCCCGAGGGAGAGAAGAGCCTGGTTCTTTCCCTCTCCCAGCTGCTGGGGGAGGTGC